>CAJKOJ010000021.1 GCA_905201505.1 uncultured Eubacteriales bacterium
GACTGATTATATCAATTAATCTAACTGGATATTTTGTAATTACTTTTAGTTACTTAATTATATTAATTCTCCCCATAAATTTATCAAATGTAAAAAGTTGGATTACAAATATATCAAGAAAATCTGAAATAAACATTGGCAATACACTGTTTTGGTGTATAATTAAGTTGTAGTTAGTTTTTCGTCATAAATTAATATACAAAAAAATGATTATTTCTTCATTTATATGAATTAATAATCATTTTCCTTTATTGGGAAGTTTTCTTACAGTCCCTTTTTTATTACTTACTGCTTATTTTGTTTTTTTCATAAAATTGCTTAAGTTCTTTCTTTACTTCATCACTAAGGAAGCTCTTTTTTGTGCCTTCTATAGCTCCCTCTAATGCCAGCAATCTGTGTATACAAGCAGAACTGTCAATTGCCTGTATTTTAAGCCATGCTTTTTCCGCTCCAACATTTCTAAGTTCTTCTTTGGTACTGATACCAACAGAATTTAGTTGTTCTTCTAAAACTTTACCTATATTAGGAAGTTCAGATAATTCTCCCATTCTGTTCACCTACCCTGCACTGTTTTCCATAAAAGCATATTATAATTAAATGTTACCTCAATTATTTCCATATCCTTTAACCATGACAAATATGACCTTACCGTACTACCTGCGAGTGCATACTGCTCAAATGTCAATTTCAAATTATATGTATTAAATAGCTCCTGCAAAACCTTATCAAAGCTCTTTGGTTCTCTGCATATTTCAAGAATTTTATCTCTTATTTCCAACACCTTATTCTTATTTAGCTCAGCAAGTTCCTTCATATTGCTTACAGGCTCTGTATGAGCAGGGACAAAAATACTTCCCTGCATTTTTGCTATATTATCCAGTGTTTTAATATATGCAGCTACGTCATAAATAAAACCTATCTGATACTTATTTAAAGTTTCCTTACTGCTTACACAATCAGCCATAAATACAGTGCCGTCAGGAATACGAAATCCAACTTGATTAAAAAAATGACCTTCAAGAGGTATAATTTCAATTTCATTTGGAAAATCTTTATCATCAAAATTTGTAACTTTGCTTTCACCTGCCATCAAAAATTTATGTCTTAAATCCTTACATGGATAACCCCCGTATAAAAAGGCAGGTTCCAGTATAGTATGTTCAGTAAATACAGCCTCAATACCACCTGAAAAAATTTTGCACCCCGTTTGCTTTTGAATATACTGATTTCCGCCTATGTGGTCAGCATTAGAGTGCGTGTTTAAAATACCTTTAAGTATCCAGCCCTTTTCAGATAATACCTTAAGAATTTTCTTACCTGCATCTTTATCGTTTCCGCTGTCAATTAAATAAGCCTCTTTCTCATTTTTAAGATACAGACCTATTTTTGCAGGACTTTTAAAATAATAGCTTTTTTCACCTATTTGCACCAACTCATACATTTTTTATCTCCTGGCTTTTATACTTAACATTAAAAGTTACATTACATACTCTTTCCAAAAAATTCAACAGTCTTTCCTATCTTAACCATAAGTTCATCAAACATTTTAGGTGTAAGGGACTGTGCACCATCACAAAGAGCTTTTTCAGGATTATTATGCACCTCAATCATAAGTCCGTCAGCACCTGCTGCAATTGCTGCCATAGCAAGAGGTTCTACCATCCACCTCATACCAGCTGCATGACTTGGATCAATAACAACAGGCAGATGAGTAAGCCTTTTAAGCATAGGTACAGCAGAAATATCAAGAGTGTTTCTGTATGCATCCTCATATGTTCTTATACCTCTTTCACAAAGTATAACATTTTCATTTCCGCCTGCCATTATATATTCAGCACTCATAAGCAGTTCATTTAAAGTTCCTGCAAGGCCTCTTTTCAACAATATAGGTTTGTTAAGCTTACCAAGTTTTTTAAGAAGTTCAAAATTCTGCATATTTCTTGCACCAACCTGAATTACATCTACATCTTCAAAAAGTTCAATATGTGCAGTATCCATTATCTCTGTTACAACAGGCATACCATTCTTCCTGCCCGCACCAACTAAAAGCTCAAGACCTCTGTTATGAAGTCCCTGGAAAGAGTATGGGCTTGTCCTTGGTTTAAAAGCTCCGCCTCTTAAAAGCTGTGCACCGCTTTTCTTCACATCTGCGGCAACCTCGTTCATCTGAACTTCTGTTTCTACACTACATGGACCGGCAATCACCTGAAAATGTCCGCCGCCTATTTTATGACCGCATATATCAACTATTGTATCCTCAGGGTGCATTTTCCTGTTCGCTTTTTTATATGGTTCCTGTATTCTTCTTACATTTTCAATTATATCATTAGCAAGCAAGTCATGCTCACTTACCTTGCTTGTATCACCTACAAGACCTATAATTTCAGTATTTTCACCTTTGCTTTCATGCAAGCTGAAACCAAGCCCTGTAAGTTCTCTCTTTAAATCCTCTACCTTTTTCTTTTCCGCATTCTTTTTTAAAATAATAATCATATTTATTTCCTCCTGATAACAAAAAAAGGTTGATGCAACGCATCAACCTAAAATTCTTTCTTTAATGTTATATTATAATCTGCAGCCTATAATATAAGTAAACCAGAATTTAGTTTAACCGTTGCAAGACAAAAAGCCTACGTTATAATAATAACCTAAGCTAAACCAAAAATATGAAAATACCATATTTATTGTCTTTAACATAATAAACTATCTCCTGAATTTATTTTATTTAATTATAGTACAACTAGATAAATTTGTCAACAAAATTCTTTATATATTCTCAGTTCAATATTTGTATTGACTTTTGACACACAAAACTTCGCTTCATTACACTTAGTAAAATCAGCAATGTATAATATGCGATAAATATTTTAAATTATACTGCTTATTTCAGTGGTTGTTTTTTAACATATTAAAATACAAATATAAACTAAATTTATAATTTATTTTTCTACAACAACAGTCAGCAAAACTAAGTCATTATCACCTGTATTAATAATGCTATGTTCAGAGCCTTTTCGGCATATATGACAAGTCCCTGATGACAATAACTCCTCTTTGCCATTGCATATAGCTTTACCTGTACCCGAAATTATATAGTTAATATCATCACTTGTCTCATGTTTATGTATGCCAATAGAACCGCCGACATGAATACAACAAGGAATTACTTTTCCATACTTATCCATATACATCTTTGCTGTAATCTCACCTGTACCGCCATTCATACCGGATATTTTGACTTCCTCAATTTCATTAAAATCTATGATCATTCACTTTACCTCTGCTATATCAAAACTTATCAGATAATTTTTTACTTCCAAATTCTGTCAACTTATTTTTCCTGAAATATCTAACAAAAAACTTATCTAAGTTTGCCTTTATAAAGATATAATCAATTCTTTTCTATAATATTTTAACATGTTTTATTCAAACAACTCAAACTTAACATTACTTTCCTCAAGCATTTCTTTTCCCATATCATCAGGATAAATCTCTTTAGCAACAATTCTTACAATACCTGCATTTATTATTTGTTTTGTACACATAATACAAGGACTTGCTGTCACATACAGCGTACCGCCTTTACAGCTTACACCGTTTACCGCACATTGAGTTATTGCATTATTTTCAGCATGCACTGCCCTGCAAAGTTCGTGGCGTTCACCGCTTGGTATACCAAGTTTCTGCCGCAAACATTCATTTAAGTCACAGCAGTTAGGCAGCCCTTTTGGTGCACCGTTGTATCCTGTTGATAAAACCTGATTATCCTTTACAATTACAGCCCCCACCTGACGCCTTAAACAAGTTGACCTTTTGCTTGCAAGCTCTGCCATACTCATAAAATACTCGTCCCAGCTTATTCGTTTCACATTTTCACCGCCTTTATTCTTTGCCTTACAGCCTCATATATAAGTACACCTGCTGCAACACCTGCATTCATACTTTCTGCTTTACCTGGCATAGGTATTTTAACAAGGCTTTCTGCCACATCACTCAATTCATCACTTAGTCCTTTTGCCTCATTGCCTATAATCACAGCACAGCCTTTAGTCATATCAACATCATAGGGCACTCTATCCCCTTTTAAATGTGCTGCAAGAGTATTTATACCCATCTTATTCATATTTTTCACCAGCTTTACACCATCGGCATTTCTGTATATAGGTAAGTGAAAAATTGACCCCATTGTTGCTCTTATAACCTTCGGATTATATATATCCACACAGCCTTTTGTCAAAAAAATACCATCTGCCCCCGCTGCATCGGCAGTTCTTATAATAGTCCCCATATTACCCGGGTCTGTTACGCTTTCAAGTATAACATAAAATTGGTCTTCACCATATACCACATTTTCTGTATCCTCCTCCAAAATATGGCACACGGCCAATATACCCTGAGGATTAACTGTATCTGATATCTTTTCAAACATATTCCCGGATACCCTGTATACATAACTGCAATCAGGTATTTTCCCTTTGTAGTTTTCTTCAGCAACTATGTATTTTATCATATCTGCATCTGGTATCTCAGATATAAGCCTTTCACCTTCAAGTACAAAAAGGCCTTTTTTATCTCTGTCTTTTTTATTTTTAAGTGCATTAATTTCTTTTATAACTTTATTATGAATACTATCAATAAATATTTCCATAACACTTCACCTAGTTATATTTTTGAATTTGTTTACTCTCACCTATTACCACAAGAATATGATGAGCCTTAATTATAGTATTAGGTACAGGAGAAACAATAAAATTATCTCCATCTTTAATGGCTACAACATTAAAGCCATATTTAGCTCTTATATCAGCCTCAATAAGTGTTTTATCTTCCCATTCCTTAAGTGGTGCAATTTCAGCCATAGCAAATTTTTCAGAAAAGCTTATATATTCAATTACATTTGTAGTTGTAAGACTTACAGCAAGCCTGCATCCTGAATCTACTTCAGGCATTACTACTTTATCAGCACCCATTTTTTCAAGTATTTTCTTTTCTGCAAGGGTCTGTGCCTTGACAATAACAGTCTTTACACCTGCCTCCTTGGCATACATAGTAGCCATAACACTTGATTCAAGACTGTCGCCAATAGCTATAATAACTACATCAAAATTATTTAAGCCTAAAGACATTGCAGCACTTTCCTGAGTAATGTCAATTTGCAGCACTTTGGTTACATAGGGTTCCATTTGCTTTACAATTGACATATTTTTGTCACAACACATTACGTCAAAACCATTTTCTACAAGGGTTTTAGTAACCGCTGTACCGAATCTTCCCAATCCGATAACGGCAAACTGTTTATTTTTAACCATTTAAATTTTCCTCCTAGCCAACAATTACCTTACCCTCAGGGTAATGTACAAAATTATTTTTCATCATTTTATTTGCAGATAAAGCTACTGCAAGAGAAATAGGTCCAACTCTGCCTATATACATACATAATGCAATAATAACCTTTCCTGTGTCAGAAAGCAGAGGTGTTATACCTGTAGTAAGACCCACAGTACCTATAGCAGATACTACCTCATATACAATATCAAGAAGCTCAAAACTTCCTCCATTGGCTGCCAAAAGTTCGGCCTCTGTAGCTGATAATATTATTACAGATACTATAACTACAGCTATCATCATTATAACAACAGACAAGGCCTTTTGCAACATATCAAGTCCAATATTTCTTTTAAAGGCACTTATTTCATCATTTCCTTTTACAAGGGATAATACAGCAATCAATAAAATAGCAACAGTTACAGTCTTTGCACCGCCTGCTGTACCTGCAGGAGAACCTCCTATAAACATACATACTGCACTTATAATTTTAGTTGAATATTTCATTGCTCCCTGATCAATAGTGGCAAAACCGGCTGTTCTTAATGTAACAGACTGAAATAAAGAAGCCACAGTTTTTTCTCCCAATCCCATATTTCCCATCGTTCCCGGGTTATTATACTCAAACAAGAATACACACAAAAATCCGCTTAATATTAGAAAAGAGGTTGCAACAATTACAATTTTTGATTGTAATTTCAGTCTGTTCAAAGAAAACCTGAAAGAAAATTTCTTAACTGCAATATTTCTGAACATTTCAAGAATATCCTGTACAACAGGAAATCCAAGTCCGCCTATTACAATAAGAGACATTATTGTAAAATTTATAATAACATCACTTGAATACCTCATAAGACTACTGTTTCCAAGTATATCAAACCCTGCATTACAAAATGCAGATACTGCATGAAATATACCTCTGTATATACCGCCGATAATTCCATATTCAGGTATAAACCTTAATGATAATATACTAGCTCCTATAAGTTCAATTGTTATTGTAAACTTAAATATATACTTTGCAAAACTAACCAGACCGCTATGCTGATTTAAATTTAAGGCTTCTTGAATTACATTTCTTTCACGCATAGTTATCTTTTTTCCTACAGCAATAAAAACCATAGTAACTAGACTCATAAATCCAAGTCCACCGATTTGAATAAGAGCAAGTATTACACACTGACCAAATAAAGACCAGTGTTCAACTGTTGTAACTACAGCAAGACCTGTAATACAAACTGCCGATGTAGCCGTAAATAAAGAGTTTACAACACTAGTCCATGTTGAATCTGCAGATGACACAGGCAAAGTAAGTAAAACCGTACCGGTCAGTATAGTAATAAGAAATCCAAACATAATAATTTGTGCCGCTGTCAATTTACTTAAAAAACTTTTCACAATACAATCTCCTTAAATATAAAAAAATAGTTGTAAAAACACAAAAAAAGTGATAAAATGATTTTATCTGTATAATGCAGGAAGTAAACCAAGGCTAACTTAAAGAAAGTCTTTTTAAGCCAATAGATTACTTGGACTTTTATTCATTATACATATTTTATATATTAATGCAAGTAAAATATTAATACCACAAACTTTGCTTACTTCGTAATCCTTTGGCAGAACGCAAGGGTATTAAATTTACCGCGAGTTTTTCTTACGAAAAACTCGCTAACAATAGTATATACTTTTTTTACAATTTTTTCAAGACAAATTAGAGGTGAAAAAAATGTCAGGTTCAACCTATGGCAATATATTTAAAATTACTACCTGGGGAGAATCTCATGGAAGGGGTCTTGGTGTAGTTATTGACGGCTGTCCAGCCGGTATCTCTTTAACAGAAGAAGATATACAGCACGATATGGACAGACGTAAGCCCGGTGCAAATAAATATGGCACAAAGCGTCAGGAGGGCGACAAAGTTGAAATACTTTCAGGTGTCTTTGAAGGTAAAACTACAGGTACACCAATATCCTTAGCTGTATTCAATCAGGATCAGCGATCAAGAGATTATTCCAATATATCAAATGTATTCAGACCCGGTCATGCTGATTTAGGATTTGAAGAAAAATACGGTTTTAGAGATTATAGAGGCGGCGGACGTTCTTCAGGCAGAGAAACATTAGCAAGAGTTGCAGCAGGTGCTGTTGCAAGAAAGCTTCTTTCAGAACTTAATATAACAATTGCAGCTTATACTACTGCAATCGGCAGTATAAGTATAAATTCAATTGATATTGACGAACGCTTTAATAACCCGCTTTGTATGCCTGATAAAGATGCTGCAGCAAAAGCAGCCCAACTTCTTGATAATGCAATTAAGGAATGTAATTCTGTAGGCGGAATAATTGAATGCAGAGTTGATGGAATGCCAATTGGTATAGGAGAACCTGTTTTTGACAAGCTGGATTCTTCTCTTGCAAAAGCAATTATGTCTATTGGTGCAGTCAAGGGCATAGAATTTGGTGACGGTTTTAAATCTGCTCAAAACTTAGGCTATGACAACAACGACAACTTTTATATGGATAACAACACCATAAAAAAGCTGACAAACCATTCAGGAGGCGTTTTAGGCGGCTTTTCTGACGGAGATAATATTATTTTTAGAGCCGCATTTAAGCCTACCCCATCAATAGCCAAACCACAGAAAACCGTTACAAATAGCGGTCAAGATACAGAAATAACAATTACAGGACGCCATGACCCTATTATTGTCCCACGTGCCGTTGTAGTAGTAGAGGCAATGACAGCAATTACAATTGCAGATTTAATACTTATGAATATGTCAGCAAGAATTGACAGCATAAAACACTTTTATTTAAGATAACCAAAAGAAAGGAACGATCGAAATGGGAAAAATAAACACTAAAGTTACAGACTCAGTTAATTTTTTTATGGGTAACAAACCCTCAGATTTAACAGCAAAATTTGGCAGCCCTCTTTACGTTTACAACGAGAAAATTTTAAGAGAACGCTGCAAAGATATAAAAAATCTTGTTAAATATCCTCATTTTAGTATTAATTATTCAGCAAAGGCTAACAGTAATTTAGCTTTTCTTGAAATTGTCAGAGAAGAAGGCTTAAATGTAGATGCAATGAGCCCCGGAGAAATCTTTGTTGAATTAAAAGCGGGATTTAAACCTGAACAGATTTTCTACATCAGCAACAATGTGTCAA
Source organism: uncultured Eubacteriales bacterium (assembly GCA_905201505.1). Lineage (GTDB taxonomy): Bacteria > Bacillota > Clostridia > Lachnospirales > CAG-274 > Gallispira. The sequence goes on from CAJKOJ010000021.1 coordinate 8,497, forward strand.
AGGAAGAAATGCAGTTTGCCATTGACCATAACATTATAATAAGCGTAGACTCTCTTTCACAGCTTGAACAGTATGGTCAGCTTAATCCGGGGGGTAAAGTTGCAGCCAGATTTAACGGCGGCATAGGTGCAGGCCATCACGAAAAAGTTATCACTGCCGGTAAAAAGACTAAATTTGCCATTAATCCAGAGGATATTCCTACATTCAAAGAAATATTAAATAAGTATAACCTTAAGCTTGTTGGTATCAATCAGCACATTGGTTCACTGTTTATGGACGGAAGCAAGTATGTTGAAGGTGTTAAAGCCATTTTACACATTGCTAAAGAGTTTGATGACCTTGAATTTGTAGATTTAGGCGGCGGTTTTGGTATACCTTATGAGAAACTTGACGACCAGCCTCGACTTGATCTTAAAACATTGGGAGAACAGCTTGATAAGGTACTAAATGATTTTGTTCAGGAATATGGTAAGGAAATTACATTTAAGGTTGAACCTGGCAGATATATTTCAGCTGAGTGTTCTGTTCTTTTAGGCACTGTTCATGCAATAAAATATAATCACGAAGATAAATATGCAGGCACAGATATTGGCTTTAACGTACTTCAAAGACCAATTATGTATGATTCTCACCATGATATAGAGGTTTATAACGATAGTGACAAAGTTGAAGATATTACAGTTGTAGGTAATATATGTGAATCAGGCGATATCATTGCAAAGCACAGAATGTGCCCTGAAATGCACGTTGGAGACACTATAGGTATTTTAGATGCAGGTGCTTACGGTTATTGTATGGCATCAAATTATAACAACAGATTACGTCCTGCTGAAGTATTAATCAGAGAAAACGGCGAAGCTGTTTTAATTAGAGAAAGAGATAATTTAGAAGACCTTTTAAAGGGTATGCACTCATTAAATAAATAATATAAGTTACTGAGACATAAGCCAAGACAGTTATACAAAACATAACAGTCATAGCAAAGTTCCAATAAGTATAGTATATTAAAAGAGCTGCTGCAAAAATATTTGCAGCAGCTCTCATAAAAGGAGGATTTTTATGACACCTGTTCAAGAATATAATAAACTATTAGCTGAAAAAACAATTGAAGGTTTAAAAAAAAGAAATATGCAGGGTTTTTATGCTGAAACTAAAAAAGAAGCAGCAAATATTGCTCTTTCTCTTATTCCTGAAAACAGCCTTATAAGTTGGGGCGGCTCAGCTACCCTCTCAGAAACAGGACTTATTGAAAAATTAAAAAGCGGAAATTACAAATGTCTTGACAGAAATGACGTTGATACAAGAGAAGAAAAAGAGGAAATTGCTCATAAAGCACTTAGTTCTGACTTCTATCTTATGAGCACAAATGCCATGACAATTGACGGTGAGCTTATAAATATAGATGGTAATGGAAACAGAACTGCCGCTCTTATTTATGGTCCAAAAAATGTAATTATTATAGCAGGCATTAACAAAATATGCGACACCTATGATTCAGCTCTTTCTAGAGCAAGAAATAAAGCTTCCATTCCAAACGTTATAAGATTTAACTGTAATACCCCATGTCAGAAAACAGGCAAGTGTGTGGATTGTTTCAGCCCGGATACAGTATGCTGTCAGTTTGTACATACAAGATTTTCAAGAATTAAAGATAGGATAAAAGTTATTATCGTTGGGGAATCTTTAGGATTTTGATTTAATAAATTTTATTTTAAATAAAAAGGCATCTGATAAGGCAAATACAAACCCTATCAGATGCTTTTTATTCTTAATGCCATATTTTCATTGTCCGGAACACTAAACTTTTAATTAAATTCAGTCTGCTTTCTTATTACCGGGTACAAAGAGCAATATGTCTTCTACCCTACAATCTAATATCATACACAAGTCATCAAGCAATAATGTCGATATACCCATACCATGCTTTAACCTGTAAATTGTATTTGCACTTATGTTATGATATTTAATTAAAGTATAAGTTGTTATTTTTTCTTTTCCATTGTTTGCCATAATGGCTCATAACTAATCATTTTATCACCATATTCAGTATAAATTATACATACATTAATTACTATACTCAAAATTTTAAGCATTTATTTTGCCAAATTATAGTGATGAAATATTTTCCCTTTTACTTAAACAAAATAACTTTAATAAAATTATTTAAAACAATGCTTTAAATCAAGAAAAAATCACATTTAATTAAATACAATGAATTCTGATAATAAGGTAAGTAATGCTAACCATATTAATTTAAGATATAAGCCTACTTAATTTTATCCACTGTATACAAAAAACACTCAGGTAAAGTATTTCTCTTAAAAAAGCTTATACTAACCCTGAGTGTTTTTATTTTAACTTATAATAAAATAATAAGTTATATTATTGCATAGCCTTAGCTACTTCTTCAGCAAAGTTCTCGTTCTTCTTCTCAATACCTTCGCCTGTTTCAAATCTTACAAAACTCTTAACTGTAACATCAGCACCGATTTCCTTAGAAACTTCTTTCATATACTGACCAACAGAAATCTTATCACCTAATACATATTCCTGCTCTAATAAGCAAACTTCCTTCATTTCCTTATTAAGTCTGCCTACAAGCATCTTTTCAAGTATAGCCTCAGGCTTATTTGCATTCTTAGGGTCATTCTTAGCCTGCTCTAAAAGAACACTCTTCTCATGCTCAATAAATTCTGCAGGAACATCATCAGTTGAAACAAATTTAGGATTCATAGAAGCAATCTGCATTGCAACATTCTTACCTGCAGTAACAAGTGCAGCGTCCTTTGATTCTGTTGCAAGTTCAACCAATACAGCAATCTTACCACCGGCATGAATATATGATACTAAGAAAGAATTTCCTGTGTTAACAACCTTTTCAAATCTTCTGATAGATAAATTTTCACCTATAACAGAAATTTTTTCAGTTAATGCTTCTTTAACAGTCTTAGTTTCATCTTCAATCCACTTTTCTTCTAATAAAGCGTCAGCATCCTTTGCATCTGACTTAGCAGCCTGCTTTGCAACATTGTCAACAAAAGTTCTGAAAACATCATTCTTAGCAACAAAGTCAGTTTCAGAATTTACTTCTACAACAACACCAACACTGTTATCATCAGCAATATAAGCATAGCTTAAACCTTCTGCAGCAATTCTTCCTGCTTTCTTTGCAGCATTAGCAAGACCCTGCTTTCTTAAATACTCAATAGCCTCTTCAATATTACCGTCAGTCTCAACAAGTGCACTCTTACAAGCACTCATACCAACACCTGTTAATTCTCTTAACTCTTTAATCATAGCAGCAGTAACAGCCATTTTCTTTTCCTCCTGTTATTAAAAAATTGTTTTTGTTTAAAACAGGCTTCAGCCTTGTGGCTAAAGCCTGTTAGTTTTAGAAATATATAATTATTCAGCGTCTGCAGCAGTTTCTTCTGCAGGAACTTCCTGTTCGCCCTGCTTAGATTCTATAACTGCATCAGCAATTCTTCCTGCAATTAACTTTACAGCTCTGATAGCATCATCATTACCTGGAATTACATAATCCACTTCTTCTGGATCACAGTTAGTATCAACAATTGCAACAATAGGAATATTTAAGTTATGAGCTTCCTGTACAGCAATCTTTTCTTTTCTTGGATCAACAATAAACATACAGTCAGGAATTCTTGTCATTTCCTTTATACCACCGATATTTCTGTCAAGCTTTTCTTTTTCGTGCATAAGCTTTGCAACTTCCTTTTTAGGAAGTAAATCCATAGTACCATCTTCAATCATTGCTTCGAGTTCTTTTAATCTTGCAATTCTTGTTTTTACAGTAGTAAAGTTAGTAAGCATACCGCCTAACCATCTCTCATTAACATAGTACATACCACATCTCTGAGCTTCTTCCTTGATAGAATCCTGAGCCTGCTTCTTAGTACCTACAAAAAGTACTTCGCCGCCATCCTTAACGATTTCAGCAACAGCATTGTATGCATCTTCTACCTTCTTAACAGTTTTCTGAAGGTCAATGATATAAATACCATTTCTTTCAGCAAAGATGTACTCAGCCATCTTAGGGTTCCATCTTCTTGTCTGGTGACCAAAATGTACACCAGCTTCTAATAATTGCTTCATTGAAATAACAGCCATTATTTCGTCCTCCTTTAAAATTGGTTTTTTCCCTCCACAGACCTATGACAAGAAACGCATACCAGCGTCACCCTTCTTACCAAATCAGTCCGTGTGTGTTTTCACAACAGTTGATATTATAACATATATTTCATTATATTGCAAGCTCTTTTTACAAATTTAAATATAATTAATCTCAAATATGTGCCAATTCTATTTATTATACTATCTGTATAACCTCATATCAATATTTAATTTTGTAAAACACTAAACTTTGATTTTCTGCTTACATGTACGGTGTGTTTAGTCTATATATAGTATTACTCCCATATTCCTTAACATTCATTTTTGTAAAACATATTATAAAACTGCACATTTCTTTTGATTTTTATTAAAAAAACATAGAAACAAATATATAAATGAAAGTCGAGTTTTATATAATTGTTACATCAATTAATTTTAAGACAAGCATTGCAAAATATCAGATATAATGTCATTATCCAAAAACAAGTGCTGTTAATTCAGTTTAAGATACTTTTAAAACAGCCCCTGCTAATATGGTATGAAATCAATAAGAGGTGAGCATTTGTCAAAGTATGCAATGTTATAAACAACAATTCTTTTCGGCATATTAACAAAAAACAAAAAATTCTAAGATTATTTATTGACTGTCTGTGTTAAAAATGTGTACTGTAATTATATCGTTAAAAAAAACAATAAAGATTTTATCAAGTTTAATATTATCCTGCTTGTCAAACTATATTATTAAGCTGTTATAATTATCAGGATACTTTACAAATTCATTTTATGCAAAGTACCAATCTTTATTTTCACTCTTCATAGGCGACAATATGTACAATTTCATTATGGGGCTTACTTAAATACTCCTTTAAAAATGAAGGAAAGGCTTTATACTTATCCAAATCCTTAATAGGGAGCCAATGCATTTCTTCCTTTACTCCATATACATAACTGTTGCTATTAAGTTCCATTGTTCCACGAGGCTACATTAAATAATAAAACTCAATTTCATGACAGTGCAAACCATCCAAGCTGCCGCCCTTGCCATAGAAAAAATTTTCATGAATAACAGCAAGTCTATTTATTTCATACTTAATTCCAGTTTCCTCATAAACCTCTCTTACAACGGCATCTTCTGTCGTTTCGCCCATATAAACACCACCGCCTATAGAATAATGATAATCTTCCAACTCATTCCCTGCAAAAAGCACACAATCATTTTCAATTATAATTGCCGCTGCACGCAGTCTAAATTTTCTATTGTCCTTTTTAAAGCTGCAATTGTATGACATTCTTTTTCCCTCCTTAAAATTCTTTAAAGCATTATATATTGCCCCATTCTTTTCAAATATACCAAGTTTGTCTACCTCGTTCAAACTATGTTTTAAAATTATTTCTTTCAGTATTATTGATTCTCCATAAGTTCATTTATTTAATTAACCACACCGGTTGACAAAAACTCTTTTAATATCGACAAAAAAAGCGGACATACATCCGCTATCATTAATGCGCGATCGGGGGCTCGAACCCCGGACCTTCTGATTAAGAGTCAGCTGCTCTACCAACTGAGCTAATCGCGCTTATTTCTTGTGTTTAACGCTGAACACAAGAAATATATTACCACAATTTTATAAATATGTCAACACTTTTTTTGTCAATTTATTATATTTTTAGTTTGTACTTTCCTCAATATTGGTTTCGTTTTCTGTACTTTCTTCAGCATTGTTTTCACCTGAAGCACCTGCTGCAGCTTTCTGCATTTTTTCAGTATATTCTTCAGCTGTCATATATGAGTCAGTATCCTTTACTTCATCTATCTTGGTCTTTCCTCTGTCGCTAAAGTTTGTTTCAATAGAATAGTTATATGGAATTGTTGATTCATCATTTACATATTCTGCATTTATTACAAAACCATATCCAATTAAATCTCCGTCATTATTAATATTTGCAATAATATTTGCATACTTTACATGCATAGCTTCACCATCTGCCATAGTCTGACCTGAAGCCTCCATATTTGTATTCATAGTTGTTTCAAACTTAGCAGGGTCATAGGAAATATAGTATGTTTTGCCGTTTTTATTTTCAACACAGGCAGCCTTATTTATACTGTCATTATATATACTTAATGAATAAGTATTTACAACAGATAAAAAGTCTTCATACCCCATTTCCTCTTTTACTTTATCACCGTCATTTGTAATAAAATAAAGGGCGTCTCCCATATATGAACCTGTTACTCTGCTCTTTTCTTCTGTAGGTTTCGCTGAATCCTCGCCGGTTGTTGTTTCCCCTGCATATTTATATACATTATCAATTACAACACTGCCTTTTTTAACATCTCCGTCTTTTACCAATTTAACAACAGATTCATTACTGCTGTTCTGATAATTAGGCTGACCTTCTGTACCCATAACAATTGTATTTTTAACACCAATTGTAATATTATCGTCAGATTCAATAGCTGACATAGCTTTTGAAAAAGCCTCTGAAGCAACAGAACCTTCAACAACAGCATCATCAGATATATTTGTAAACATATTTTCTGCGTTTACAGCAGTCATATCAACTCCGCCTTTATTTCCCAATATACTGCATCCGGTAGCTGATACACACATTAAACCTACTAAAACAATTGCAATTTTCTTCTTCATTTTAATTCTCCTTTAACCTGTTTGCCATTAATTTCATTTCTTTGGCAGCTTCCAGCGTTGCCTTAGTTATCTCAGCTCCGCCGATAAGCCTAGCTAGTTCATTATACACCTTTTCATCATATAATTCAACAATATTTGTTCTTGTTGTTTCATTATTGCTGCTTTTTTCAATTAAATAATTATTATCAGCCATAGCTGCAATCTGTGGAAGGTGTGTTATACAAAGTATTTGATGCTTTTTTGCCACTCTCAGCATTTTTTCAGCAACCTTTTGGGCAGTTCTTCCGCTTATGCCTGTGTCTATTTCATCAAACACAAATGTGTCTATATTATCTACATCAGCCAATATATTTTTAAGAGCAAGCATAACCCTGCTCATCTCACCGCCTGAGGCAATTTTGCTAAGCGGCTTAAGTTTTTCACCTTTATTCGCCGATATAAGAAATTCCACACTATCAAAACCACTTTCATCAAAGCCCTCTTTTTCAGTAATATGTATTTTAAAATCAGCATTTTCCATACTTAAATCCTTAAGTATATCAACTATTTTCTTTTCGGCGTCCTTTGCTGTATTTTTTCTTATTTCTGATACTTCACAACATAATTTTCGTATCTTATTTTCAAGCACTTTCTTCTTTTCAGAATATTCCAAAGCCAAAGCTTCGCTGTTTTCTATCAAACTAAGTTTTTCTGATACTTTATCCAGATATGCCATTATTTTTTCAATAGAATTTCCGTATTTATTCTTTAATTCAAATATTGTTTGCAGCCTTTCTTCAACTGCGTTAAGTTCTTCAGGGTCATTTTCCATATTGTCTTCATATATTCTTATTGTTTTTACAACATCCTCAACTATTGCATAAGCGTCGTTTAATGCTTCAAGTGTTTCCGCCTGGCTTTCATCAATATCGGCTAAGTCACTTAAATTATCAATTGCACCGCCTATACTGTCAATTGCAGAATTTTCATTTCTATATAATAAATTAAGACATTCACTTACATATTCCTGAATTTTAACACTGTTTAAAAGAATATTTCTTCTTTCTGATAGTTCTTCATCTTCACCGGATTTTAATTCTGCCTTTTCAATTTCATTTATCTGATATCTGTAAAGTTCAACTTTATCTTGAATATCCTTATCATTAATATCAATTTCCTTTAATTTTCTTGAACAATTTTTATACTCGTCATAAAGTTCTTTAAGATAATCAAGTTTACTGTAGAGTTCATTGCCGCATAACCTGTCAAGCATCACTATATGACTTTTAGGATTTAACAAAGACTGATGGTCATGCTGACCATGTATATCAACCAAAAAAGAAGATATTTCTCTCACCATAGAAACAGTTGCTGTCTTTCCGTTTATTTTGCAATAAGATTTACCGTTTATATTAAAAGTTCTTTTAATAAGAACATAGTTATCCTCGCTTAATTCCACATCAAAGTTTTCAAGTTCTTTTTTCAACTCATTATCTTCAACATATATAAGAGCTGAAACTTCAGTCGTATCACAACCGGTTTTAATAATATCCTTGTCAGCTTTACCTCCAAGCACAAAATTAAGAGACCCTATTATAATTGACTTACCGGCACCGGTTTCTCCGCTTAACACATTTAAGCCTTCGCCAAAATCAACTTCAAGCTCATCTATTAATGCAAAATTATTTACATAAAGTTTTTCAAGCATAGTTCCTCCCGTTTAAGTAAGTTATATCTAAATTACATTATTCTGAATTTTAATTTTTGCTTATATTTTCTCTAAGCCTTTCAATCAGTTTAACAGCTTTTGACTCATTTTTTACAACACTGAATATTGTATCATCTCCTGCTATAGTACCTATAATTTCTGTATTTTCCATAGCATCAAGAGCAGCTGCAACAGCCATAGCCATTCCTGTAAGAGTTTTTATTACAATTATATTCTGTGCAAAATCAATTGATGTAACACCGTCTTTAAATACCCTTTTAAGTCTTTCTCCTATTTCGCCTTCATCATTTGATATTGCAGCATATTTTTGCCTGCCTGCACCAACAGACACTTTTGTAAGCCTTAACTCTCTTATATCCCTTGATACAGTTGCTTGAGTAACATTAAAGCCTGCTTCATTTAATTTTTCAGCCAACGCTTCTTGTGTATCAATTTCATTATCACGTATAATCTCCAGTATTTTTGACTGTCTTTTTACTTTCATAACCCACTCCATCTGCACATCTTAACACCAAATTAAAATGAACATTTCATTTAATCAAATCTATATTCTCACATCAACCATCTTTCTTCTCAGTATATCAAAGAACGATAAATTTGTTGTTTTTATAATATCTGTATGATACTTGGATTTTCTGATTATAACCGTATCTCCGCTTTTCACCCTATCACCGCTTTGACCGTCAATTGTGACCTGAGTATTGCTGTAATCACCGGCAACCTTTATTTTAATAACATCATCACCTGATACAACAATAGGTCTTGCATATAAAGCATGGGGACAAATATGAGTAATTGTCATAAGTTCTGTATTAGTATTGAGAATAGGTCCTCCTGCTGACAAATTATATGCTGTTGAACCTGTAGGTGTAGATACAATTATTCCATCTGCTCTGAAAGTATTTATATACTCATCATTTACTTCAACACTCAGCGAAATCATTCTGGAAAAATTTGTATTGCTTACACATACTTCATTTAATGCAAGCTGTGTATCGTGACTGACGCAGCCTCTTTCAATATGTGCTTCAAGCATCATTCTTTTTTCTATCTTATAGTTTCCTTCAAGTACCTTTTCAATTGCAGTCTTGGCATCATCCTTTTCAACATCAGCAAGATATCCCAGCGTACCAAAATTTATTCCCAATATGGGAGTTTTATACTGTGCCGCACGCCGTGCAACCCTCAAAATTGTTCCGTCTCCGCCAAGCACTACAACAAAATCTGCTTTTTCATATATTTCATCAGTACTTGACATGGGTATTCCTCTGCCTATTTTTATACTGAGCGAAGAATTAAGAAGTACTTCACAGCCTTTTTCCTCTGCCCAAGAAGTTAGATCTTCCGTATGAATAAGCTCAGGATCCTTGTCAATATTTGTTATGATACCTATCCTTTTCATTTAATCACCTGTTTTAAAAATTGTCAAATGCTGTATCAACTACACTGTCTATATCCTGCTGTTTAACAAGGTTGTCAGCCTTTTTGCATATATAAATAAGGTATTCAATATTTCCGTCTCCGCCTTGTATAGGTGAAAAAGTAATACCTTTTACATACAAATTATTATCATTTGCACTGCTTATTATATCCCTTATTACTTTTTTATGTACCTTGGGATTTTTAACTATACCATTTTTTGATAAATTTTCTCTTCCTGCTTCAAACTGTGGCTTAATCAGAAAGACACCTTTTCCGTCTTCCTTCATAAGTTCACACACCTTAGGGAATATTTTTTTTAAAGATATAAAAGAAACGTCACATCCTATAAAATCAGCTTGTTCAATTTCTGCATTTCTTATATCCGTATTCTCCATAGAAATTACCCTTTTATCACTTTTTAGTATATTATCAAGCTGATTGCTTCCCACATCTACAGCATACACCATTTCAGCACCTTCACGGAGCATACAGTCAGTAAATCCGCCTGTTGATGAGCCAATATCAATGCAAATCCCCTTTATATCTATTTTAAAGGCTTTCACAGCCTTTTCAAGCTTATATCCGCCTCTGCCCACATATTTAAGTACATCTTCTGTACTTTCTACAGATACCCTGTCAATCTCAGACACCTTGCTTGAAGGCTTAACAGCAATTTTATTATTAACCAGAACACAGCCTGTCTGTATCAGTTCCTGTGCTTTCTGCCTGGATATATTCATAATTTCCTTAACATAAATATCCAGTCTCTTTTCAGCCATTATTCTTATCTCCGATTATCTGTATAATTTTATGAAGCATTTTTTCAGCAGACATTCCATATCTATCAAAAAGCAATGCTCTGTTTCCGTGTTCAACATACATATCAGGGAAAGCAAAATTAAATATTGTATTTTCTTTCAGTCCGTATTCACACAAACGCTGTGATAAAAGACAGCCAAATCCGCCTGAATATATATTATCCTCCATTGTAAATATATACTTATAATTTTCAGCTAAATCCTCTATCATATCTTTGTCTATAGGTGATGCAAACCTAGCATTTATCAAAGTAGGATTATATCCTCTTTCAATTAAGCCAAAGTAAACATCAGCTGCTTCGTCCATCATAGCACCATAACTTACAACAGCAATTTTTTCACCTTCATATATATATTCTGCTTTTCCATATTCAACAGAATTTTCTGCAGCTATCATAATTTCAGAAGCCTCGCCTCTAGGATACCTTATAGCAACCGGTCCGCTTAAATTAACAGCAAATTCAAGCATATTTTCAAATTCAGTCTTGTTTTTAGGTGCCATAACAGTAAGGTTTGGTATATGTGCAAGATAAGATATATCATATATTCCCTGATGAGTTTCACCATCATCACCTACTATTCCTGCCCTGTCAATTGCAAATATAACATGAAGATTTTGTATGCAGACATCATGAATAATCTGGTCATATCCTCTCTGTAAGAAAGTAGAATACACAGCAAAGACAGGAATATACCCTCCCTTTGCAAGTCCGGAAGCAAATGTAACAGCATATTCTTCAGCAATTCCCACATCAAAAAATCTCTTTGGATAGAGATTTGCAAACTTGCTTAAACCTGTTCCCATAGGCATAGCTGCTGTTATTGCACATATTTTCTTATTTCTCGCAGCCATTTCAAGCATTTTTCTGCCGAATACATCAGAGTATGTTTCCTTTTTATTGTAATCAGGAACAACTCCAACCTTAGCGTCAAATTTACTTACACCGTGATATATACTAGGCATAATTTCAGCAGGCTCATATCCTTTACCCTTTTTTGTAATTACATGTATTAAAACAGGAATATCAACTTTTTTTGCCTTATTCAGCACATTTACCATTCTTTTAATATCATGTCCGTCAATTGGTCCCACATATTTAATTCCCAAGTGTTCAAACATACTGTTCTCAGGCATAATTGCATTTTTTAGTGTACCTTTGCTTCTGTAAAGGAGATTATAAATTTGTTCTCCTCCCACAGGAAGATTTTTAAGGCTTTTCTGAAGTCCTGATTTTGCATTCATATATTTCTGAGTAAGTATAAGTTCACTTAAATACTTGCTCATAGCTCCAACATTTTCAGATATGGACATTTGATTGTCATTTAATATTATAATGAGTTTTGTGTGATCCCTTCCTACATTATTAAGTGCTTCATAAGAAAGGCCTCCTGTCATTGCACCATCGCCGATTACTGAAACCACATTGTAACTATGCCCTGTTAAATCACGAGCTTTTGCAAGCCCAATAGCAGCAGCAATAGATGTTGAGCTGTGACCGGTATTAAAAGCATCGTATTTACTTTCATTTGTTTTAGGAAATCCGCTTAACCCATCAAGTTTTCTCAATGTATCAAACTCTTCCTTACGCCCCGTAAGTATTTTATGAGTATATGCCTGGTGTCCCACATCCCAGACAAACTTATCCCTCGGACAGCAAAAACAATAGTGCATTGCAATTGTCAAATCAACAACACCCAAGTTTGAAGCTAAATGCCCCCCTGTCTGAGAAACAGTGTTTATAAGAAATTCTCTTATTTCCTTTGCCAAAATATCAAGTTTATCAATACTTAGTTTTTTAATATCTTCTGGAGAATTTATTTTTTCCAAATACACATTAATCCCTCTTTTACTAGAGCATCCAATAGCATATATATGCTATAGCTATGCCCAGAATTGCACCTGCTCCTACCTGAACAGGAGTATGCCCTAAAAGTTCCTTAAGTTTTTCATCAATTTTAATATTTAAGCTGTCCATCAACCTATTTATAATAACTGCATGAGATCCTGCCTGACGTCTAACTCCGGCAGCATCATACATAACTACAATAGCCAGAACAAAGGTAATTGCAAACAATGAAGAATTAAATCCCTCATAAAGCCCCATGCTTGTTGCCAAAGAACATACAAAAGAACTATGTGAGCTAGGCATACCGCCTGAAGAAAACATAAGTTCCCAGTCAACCTTTCCTGTTGCTGCAAGATCCAGTATGATCTTTATAATCTGAGCTACAGCCCACGCAATAATTGAAACAAAAATAATTTTATTGTTTAATAACTCTTGAATATATGTCATATAACCAGTCCTATTTATCTCTATTCATAAGGCTTTCAGCATACCACGCAAGGAAGTCTGCCTTTTCGCCCATTTCTTTTATCATTTTGACTGCACCTATTGAAAGTGTTTCACAGTCCTGTTGTGCATTATCCAGACCATATAATGATACATAGGTTTGTTTTTCATTTTTAATATCACTTAATACAGGTTTACCAAGCACCTCTGTTGTACTTGTTACATCCAGAATATCATCTTTGATCTGAAAAGCCATACCCATATTATAACCTATTTTTTCAAAATTTCTCACAGTATCGTCATCAGCACCGCCAATAATAGCTCCTGACATAAGTGCAGCCTTTATTAATCCACCTGTTTTATTATCATGAATAAACATCAAAGTTTTATCGTCTATTTTTTTCCCTTCTGATTCTACATCCACAACCTGACCTACAAGCATACCCTCGCTGCCGCTGTAATTTGCAATAATCTTTGCAGCTCTTGCAAATTCAGCATTATTGCAACATACAGCTTCCAACATTACTTCAAATGAATATGTAAGCAGTCCGTCACCGGCAAGAATTGCAAGAGCCTCGTCAAACTGCTTATGACAAGTAGGTTTACCTCTTCTGAAATCATCATTATCCATTGCCGGTAAATCATCATGTATCAATGAATATGTGTGTATCATTTCAAGAGCACAGGCAAAAGGTAATGCTTCGTCTATATTACCGCCTGCTGCCTCACAAGCTGAAAGTAAAAGAACAGGACGAATTCTTTTGCCCCCTGCAAAAATACTGTAATTCATTGCCTCATATAATCTTTGAGGATACTTGGGTCTAAGATATTTTTCCAATGTCTTATTTATAAGATCAATTCTTTCATTAAGTTTGCATTTATAGTCCATTATTCTTCTCCTATATTAAAATTTTTCTTACTAAATACACCCTCTGCATTTTCCCTCAGTTCCGTCACCTGCTGTTCAGCTTTGTTTAAGATTTCAGAGCAGTATACAGACAACTCTACCCCTTCTTTATATAACTTAACAGAAGCCTCAAGCCCCGTTTCATTGTTTTCCATCTGTTCAGCTATTTCCTCAAGTCTGTTCAATGCCTCTTCAAAACTTTTCTTCTTTGCCAAATTACTCACCTACCTCTGTAATCTTTGCTTTAATACTGCCTTTATTAAACCTAACAATTATATTGTCATCTACATTAACGTCTTCCGCATCTTTTAATATGCTTCCTTTTTCATCATAAACAAGAGCATAACCCTTTTTTAATATGTTAAGGGGTGACTTGTTTTCAATATTATCAAGACAGTTTTTAAGCAAAAGCCTGTTACAATTTATATCATTATTCAATATATTTTCTATTTTGTTATATATTTCAGATACATATATCTGACTGTCAAATACTCTGCTGCTAAAGTTTTTAAATCCATAATTATTTATACAATATCTGTATTTTGCAATATTGTCATACAACTTACTATCAGCACACTTTGTAATTCTTCCGTAAAGATTTATTACTCTTTCATTTATTGCATTACCCTCGGGCACAGCAATTTCCGCTGCTGCCGACGGTGTCGGAGCCCTCATATCTGATATAAAGTCCGCAATCGTAAAATCTGTTTCATGCCCCACAGCAGATATTATAGGGATTTCTGAATTAAATATTGCCCTTGCTACAATTTCTTCATTAAATGCCCATAAATCTTCAATTGAGCCTCCGCCTCTGCCAAGAATAATTGTATCTGCCTTACCCCATCGATTGACCATATCTATTGCCCTTACAATGTCAGGTGCAGCATTTTCTCCCTGTACAAGCACAGGCACAATTACAATTTCAACATTTGGATTTCTTCTGCCTGTAACATTTATTATATCTCTCACGGCAGCACCTGTAGGTGAAGTTATAACAGCAACAGTTTTAGGCATTTTGGGAATAGGCTTTTTGTACTTATCATCAAATACGCCTGACCTTTCAAGTCTTTGTTTCAACTGTTCATAAGCAAGATAAAGAGCACCTACCCCTGCCGGTTCCATTCCGTTTACATATAGCTGATACTGACCTGTCTTTTCATACAGAGAAATATAGCCTCTTGCCACAACTTTCATACCGTTTTCCGGCAAAAACTTAATTCTTTCAGCATAGCTTCTGAACATAACTGCATTAATTGCAGCTCCGCTGTCTTTTAATGTAAAGTACATATGTCCGCTGCTGTGTGCCTTAAAATTTGATATTTCCCCTTCCAAATATATATCAGTCAGAAATATATCATTTTCAAGTATTTTTTTTATATATCCATTAATTTGGGATACTGTATAAACCTTCATTCCTATTCAACATCCTTGCTTTTTACAATCTTTGACAGCACGGCATTTATAAAAGCCGGAGCTTTATCACCGCTGAATTCTTTTGCAAGCTCAACAGCCTCATTTACAGCTACTGCATCAGGAATTTCATCATCAAATATAATTTCATATACACCCATTCTCAGTATAGCAAGGTCTGTTTTTGCAAGCCTTTGCACACTCCATCCAATTGCATATTTATCAATATATGAATCAATACTTTCAATATTTGCAAGAATTCCCCTGTATTCTCTTGATACAAAGTCGCTTTCTCCCTTTTGAAAATCTTCGTACTCCTCAGTATAAGTTTCAATTGTTCCCTTAATATCTGTTTCCACATTAAATTCTGTTTGAAAAACTAAATTAAATATATGCTTTCTGGCATTTCTTCTGCTCATTATTTTCCACCTTCGCTAATCTTTTATTTTCTGTATTTCCGCTTCATTTCATTTTTAAGTACAGCATTTTATACATTCAACAACTGTCAGTTTTTTTGTATATATTTTTAGCAGAAAATACATCTTTTAAAACTGTCCATTATTTTTAATTATAACATATTATCGTTTTTTTGCAATGTTTTATTTGATTTTGACCCATTTTACCATTTATATGAAACAATAATTATAATTCAAATTAAAAACCCCTGTATCTATTCAATCACAGGGGTTTATACAGCAATATTTACTTTTTTAGCGGTGTAATTCTTATTTTGTCAGCACTTACACCTGTCTTTCTTTTTACAATGTCTTCTATCTGGGCAATTTCAGCATCGGTAAGCTCAGCCTTGTCTACAACAACATCTACAGTATCATCATCAATTCTTACATATACCTCTTTAAATCCCTTAGCTTCAATCATTGATTCAGCTGCTGTTTCCTTTTCTATTCTCTGCTGTATTTGAAGCATTGCTGTTGTAACTTCGTTTTTCTTTTCATTGTCAATATTCTCATTATTAAGCATTTCATTCAGCATATCCTTCTGCTTATTTCTGGATTGTTCTCTATCCAGCTTTGCCTGTACAAAATATGATGAATCATTAGAGGAATTTACAAATACAGCTGTTCCTGCATCGGGATTAGCCGCTTCCTCTGTTGAACCTTCTGTTGCTGCCGTAGTATCTTCAGCAGCAGCCTCTTCCCCTAATATTTCAGGATTTTCATCATTGACTGCTACCTCATCAGGTACAGCAGCCAATTCCCCTTCATCAGTAAGCATTACCTCGCTTACATCTCCTGGTGCTGAATCTATGTAGTTAAGATAACCTGCTGCCGCAATCATAACCACCAGAGCCGAAATTATTACATGATTTTTTTTAATAGACATAGTAACCTCCTATTTCATTTTTAGTACTTCTATTTTATGCTCGTCAATTCCCAATAATGCCACAGTTCCTGCAATTAATTGTTTTTTTACATTTTCATTGTTTCCTCCCTGTGCAACTATAATTACACCTTCAACCTTAGGCATATACTCTTTTAAAATAACAGGCATCTTATTTCCATCATACACCACCTCACTTTTGGAATTATTTTCTTTACCGCTTTCTTTTTCATTTGTATTGCTTTCAAGGTCATATGCCAGTATTTTTTCACCTGACTGGTTGTAGTTTATAAGTACCCTTACCTTTCCGGCTCCGTCGACTTGAGATAATATCTGTTCAAGCTGTCTGTTCAATCCTGCAGTACTTATATTTTCTTTGTTTACAGCCTTCACATTACTGCTGCCGCCAAGTATAAGCATAATTCCTGCTATAAAAAAAGCTGCAATTATAATTAATCCCTTTTTGTCAGTAACCAATTTGTTTACACTCAATTACCTCACCTCTTTATCAAAACTGAAACCGGTTCAATAACAATACCTATCAGCATAGCTCCGAATATCAGTCTTATGTATTTTCTGTAACTGTTATTAGGTAAAATCAAATCAACATAAGCCGATAGAATAACAAAAACAGCAATTTTTTCCGCATAGCTTTTTATAAATTCCATTAAGATACCCCGCATAATATAATTGCACAAGACATAACAAACATAGCACTTATTATAAATAAAGCTGACAAAATCATAAGATTGCTGTCACCTATTGCATCAATTATTTCAATAGTCTGCTTATCACAGACAGGCTCTAAAACCGCAGCTATCAACTTATATAATAGTGCTGCAATTCCTATTTCAGCTAAAGGAACCATACAAGCAATAATTATTACTGCAACAAGGAGAATTCCAGCTCCGCTGCTTATTGCCCCTATTGTATTTACCGCTACATCACTTATACCACCGATAACGTCTCCTATAACAGGCACCATTTTTACAACAGATTTAACAGAGCCTCCTATACTTTTATTTATGGCTCCGCCGCTTATTTTCTCTATAGTAATTAAGAAAACAAATCCGTAAGCACATACCTTTAATCCTAATGCTGTTCCTTCCATAAAAAGTTCAGACAATTTATCTAAAAGTTGTTTTTTTGAAAGAATATTCAATATTTTTAAAAGTGTTGCTATAACAAGAACAGGAATAATCAGAGTATTTACAGCTGTTCCTGTTATTCCCGTTCCTATGGCTATTATGCTTCCACCGCCTATAGCCGCAGCATTCCCCGCAGCACTTAACAGCATTATAATAAAGGGTACTGCACTGTTGACAATATCCACAATATCCTGTATTGTATTCTGCATCAGGCTTATTGAATTTTTAAATGAAGCCGTTGCAATGCCAATTATCATTATCTGACCAATAAGTGCAACAAGTTCTGCAACAGACTTATCTTTAATATCTGCCGCAATAATATTTATACCGGCCGATATAATACTTATTACAATAATTGCTTTCAAATACCCATTATTGTAAAAAAGTTCATTTTTTAATATATCAGCGGTCTTTTCCTTAAGTACATTTAATATTCCTTTACCATCTATAATGTCTTTTAACAGCTCATTAAATGATAAATTTGTTTTTTCTTCAACTGTATCTTCAAGATTATCAAAATCAAAACTTTCAATATCCTCAGCTGCATAAACACTGTATGATAAAAAAATAGAAAATATAAAAATCAGAAGTAATTTTTTCACATTATAAACCCCAGCATTTCTTCAATAAGTTCGTTTATTACAGTCATTGCATTAAGAAGAATAATGACCTTTCCTCCAAGTTCTATTTTATCGGCTATACTGTTCTGTCCAAAGTCCCTGCATATCTGTGATGAAAACATTGATATATATGCTACACCTAAAGCTTTAAGCATAACAGAAACATACTGGCTGTTAATGCCTATATCCTGCCCCAGATTTATAAAATTATCAAATATTTCAGCAAACACAGGTATAATAAAAAACAGCAAAACAACACCTGTAGCTATAGTTACAAATAATCCATAGCTTTTATCGCTTTTAAGGGTTGTAGCAAGTATAGCACCAATCAGACCTATTATACCTATCTTTACAACATCCATATTATCTCCTACAATCTGAACAGTGTCTGTACCTCACTGAACAAATCACTTATATATTGTATTATCCAATACAGCACCACAACGAGGCCTGCAAGAGTAGTCAGCATTGCCTGTTCATCTCTTCCCGCTCTTGAAAGAACTTGATTCATTACAGATACAAGTATGCCGACTGCTGCAATTTTAAATACTATATTTATATCCATCTATGTATCCTCCTACACCAAAAGAAGAACAATGAATAATCCCACTGTCACACTGACACTTCTGTACACCTTCTTGTCCTTATCATATTTTGTTTTTATATTTTCTTCCTGTGAATTTATATATGCGATACCATTATCAACATACTTTTTTTGCAGCATAATATCGCCGCTGTTAAAACCTTCTCCAATTTCAGAAAGCCTTTGAATATCCTCCTTTGTCATATAACTGTTTTCTGCATTTTCTTCAAAAGCATATTTCCATGCGGTTTTGATTGTATTATTGTTCTTCACAGCATTATATACAGCTCCTAATATATCATTATCTTCTATGTTTACCGATGCCTCTAAAGCCTCGCAAAAAGTAGCTCTGTTATTTTCCAGTTCTGACATAATTTTTAACACAGCACTCTTAAAAAACAAGAGCTCTTCAAGTCTCAGCTTTTCTTTTACAGACAATCTGTATCCCATGCAAAAACTAGCTAACACAATTAAAACAGATCCCATCAGTTTTCCTGCCATATAATCTTCATCTCCTTATCACATATTTTATCTATTCTGTTTGTACCACAGCTTTTATTCATAAAAATATATGTATCAAAAGCTTTATATTTTATAAGATCCGAAATGCCCCTTTTTTTGCATAATTCTTCTTTATTGTTTGAATGCAATGTACATAAAATTACAACACCGCAATTCATTGCTGTGTTTACAGCAGTAACATCAGCTTGTCCTCCTATTTCATCTACAGCTATTACATCAGGTGCCATGGCTCTTAATGCCATTTCAAAGCCCCTTTCTTTGCTCACATTTACAATTACATCTGTTCTCTCGCCTATATCCAATTGACTTATACCCATATATGTACCACTTATTTCATTTCTTTCATCAATAACACATATATTTTTACCGCTGCTGCTCCAAACTCTTACTATATCTCTAAGAAGCGTGGTTTTCCCACATCCTGGAGGAGATACAATAACAGTATTGCCTTTAACATATTCAATAATTTTTTTGCAGCATCCTTTAATTTCACGGGCAATTCTTATATTCAGACTGCTTATATTTTTTATATTTTTAACTATACTTTTTTCTTCTATAACAGTTCCCGCTATTCCTACTCTGTACCCTCCCTCTATAGTTACATAACCGGAATTTATTTCTTCCTTAAAAGCATAAGGAGAATATTGTGTCAGTCTTCCATATATTTCTCCTATGTCTTCTTTACTAACTATATATGAAAGCCTTATTTCACTGTCACAATACTTTATCCTTATAGGCTTGTCCGTCCTCAGCCTTATTTCTTCAGCCCGTTCAAGATTTACTTTACTCACAGCATTTCTTATGTTGTCACATAGGTATTTATTGCACATATCATATACACTCATTTGTACCACCTCTATAATTATATATGAATTCTTCTTTCTCTTTATTCCATAATAAAATATAAATTTTATTAAAAAAACACTGTTGTTTATTTTGTAATAAACAACAGTGTTAATTGCCAGAATACCTATTTACTTTTTAATTTATTTACAATTATTTGCTTTCTTTTAAAGCGGGCACAAAAGCTTTGAAAAGGAATATACCTGCAAATAAAATTGCAGCAACAATTCCTATAGGATAAGCAATATTAGTACCTAATTTAAATCCTTCCTCAGCATAAAGAATATATGTAATACTTACTGCTGACATAAATGTAGCAGGAATAGCTGCCATAAGACTTGCCTTCGCACTAACCTTTCTGCAAAGGAAAGTTGCACCTGCCCATAAAGCCATCATAGCCAATGTCTGATTTGACCAAGAGAAGTATCTCCATATAATCTGATAATCAAACTTAGAAATAATAAATCCAACTAATAAAAGCGGAAAGCTTAATGCAAGCCTTTTCTTAACATTAGCCTGGTCAATTTTAAACCAGTCAGCAATTGTAAGTCTTGCACTTCTGAATGCTGTATCACCTGATGTAATAGGACATGCAATTACACCAATCATAGCAAGAACACCGCCTATAGGTCCTAGCAAACCAATAGACATATCGTATACTACAGTTGAGTTTCCGCCGCCGGCATCTAAGAGAGCCTGCAAACCTCCGCCTGTCTTATAGTAAAAAGCAATGCCTGCACTTGCCCATATAAGAGCAATTATACCTTCAGCAACCATAGCCCCATAGAATATTTTACGTCCATCCTTTTCAGTAGTCATACATCTTGCAATCATAGGTGACTGTGTAGCATGAAAACCTGAAATAGCACCACAGGCAACTGTAATAAACATTAACGGCCATATTGGCTTACCATCAGGATGAAGATTTTGCAGTGTAAGCTCCATCATAGGTCTTGTACCTGAATGCAGAACAGTTGAACCGCCAATACCAACTGCCATAATTATTAGACAAACACCAAACAAAGGATACAACTTACCGATAATTTTATCAATAGGCAATAATGTTGCAAGAAAATAATAAATCAAAACTACTATCACCCAGAACTGAACGCTTAATTTATCCGGTGTAAGCAAAGCAAGCAGTCCGGCAGGACCTACCATAAATACTACACCAACCATAACGAGAAGTATAACAGAAAATACACGCATAACATTTTTCATAATTGGTCCGAGATAAATACCAACAATTTCAGATATACTTGCTCCGTCATGACGTTCTGAAAGCATTCCGCTTAAATAATCATGAACACCACCTGCAAATATTGTACCAAAAACAATCCATAAATAAACTGAAGGTCCCCATATTGCACCGGACAAAGCACCAAATATAGGTCCAAGTCCTGCAATATTAAGAAGCTGAATTAAAAAGGCCCTCCATGTACTTATAGGCACATAATCAACTCCGTCAGGATGAACTTTACAAGGAGTTGGTCTGTCATCGGGCTTAAATACCCTCTCTACAATTGCACCATATACTAAATAACCAACAATTAATAAAGCTAAACAAATAAAAAATGTAATCATAAATTATCCCTCCCTTTGGGTATTTTTTTGATAACAATTAATATATGCGTATATTTTATTGTTAATTTCATTATAGCCCTTTCATACTTTTTTGCTAGTCTAAAATTTAACAAATTTCTACAACTTTTTTTGTAA
>CAJKOJ010000022.1 GCA_905201505.1 uncultured Eubacteriales bacterium
AAATAATCAATTAGAATAAAATATAAATGTATTAATATTTTAAGGAGAAGACTATGAAAAAACTTGATATATATACTGATGGTGCCTGTTCTGGAAATCCGGGTGCAGGGGGGTATGGTGTAGTTATGTTATATAAGGGAGCAAGAAAGGAATTAAGCCAGGGGTACAAGGTCACTACTAATAACAGAATGGAAATGCTTGCTGTTATAAAAGCATTAGAGGCTTTAAAAGAATCTTGTGAAGTGACTTTGTACAGTGATTCAAAATATGTGGTAGATTCTATAACAAAAGGCTGGGTTTACGGCTGGAAAAAACGCGGCTGGGTTAAGTCTGACAAAAAAAAGGCTCTTAATGTAGATTTGTGGGAAAGGATGCTGCCTTTACTCGAGAAACATAAGGTAGAGTTTGTATGGGTGAAGGGGCATGCTGACAATGTGGAAAACGAAAGATGTGATGAACTTGCAAGAATAGCATTGGCTGAAGATAACTTGTTGGAGGATAAAAATTATAAAGGTTAAATAAACTTTGTGCTTAAAAGAATAATTTAAAAGAACTGTTTTTACATGGTTATAGTATATATTTGGTTTATAAAACAAGATATATGCAGTAAACAGAACTTGATTAAAATATTAAAATTGGACCTGACTGTAAGACAGGTCCAGTTTTTTATGAAAAATTAAGTATTTATAAGTAAGAGATTTTTAATAGAAGCAGGACTTAATAATATTAACCGCAATTTCTTTAGCGTTTGCACCTGCAATTGTATCTTTTGTTTTATCATCAAGGTGGACAGCAAAATAAATGCGGGAATTATCTTTTTCATAAAAGCCTGTATACCATGCTGTATTATCTCTGCCTGTACCCGTTTTGCCATATATGCCTTTAGTATCGCTTTCCATAATATTTTTTAATATATTTATATGGTCAATGTTATAATCGGTTTTTCCTTCAAAAATATCTGAAATGACATTAACCATTTCTACCGGTGTTATTTCAAGAGATGAGCCTAGCCAGAATCCATTTGTATCAGGTGTTTCTCCAATACCGCTTCCTTCCCACTGGCTTACATCGCTGTTTCCGTATTTGAGTTTGCTAAGGTCTTTTGACATTGTTTCTTGTCCAACGCCGTCTATTACCTGACGAAAATACCACACGCAGGAATTTTGAAAAGCTTCTTTTAAATTAAGATTTTTCTCCCAGCTTTCAAAAGGATATTTTTGTCCGTTGTAGTGCATAGTAGAGGTTTCAGAACTAATAACTCCTGATTTTAATCCCTCAAGAGCTGCAACAATTTTAAATGTGGAACAAGGGGAATAACGGGTTGAACACTGCTCCTCATTATAAACGGAATATGTATTGTTATTGTAGTCAAAAAAAACAGCACAGCCGTTTATTCCATTAAAATAGGGACTGTAGTCTGCCTGTTCTGTTGTTGGGCTTATTCTAAGGGAATTACAAGCAGAAACAGAAAATGTAAGTATAGATAAAATAATGATTGCAAATAATTTTTTCATAAAATCACTCCTTTTAAGTTAATATTACAGCTGTAGTACAACTATATATTACAACTGTAATATTAATTTGTCAAGTGTTTTAAAATAAAAAAGGTAATTTATAGAAATATATAAATTACCTTTTTACAAATATATGGTTTTACCTGTATTTATCGAGGATTTCAATTATACTTTTTCCGTATTTATGTGCCTTAATTTCCCCAAAGCCTGAAATTTGCATAAGTGCATCTAAAGTGACGGGTTTTCTTTCTATAAGTTCTAAGAGTTGTTTGTTATTATAAATAAAATATGGTTTAATATTTTCTTCTTTACTTTTTTCTGTTCTAAATTGTTTTAATTCTTTATATATAGTTGATTCCTGCACAGTAGTATTTTGCTCTGTGCTGTTATTATTATCATTAATATCATTTTTTTCATCAGGTGTTATTGTTTCAATATTATTTACAAAATAATTTTTGTATTTTTCAGTATAGTCTTTATTACAATCTTTATGAAGTTTTAGAAGAGATTCTGCCCATGAAAGTAAGTCTTTATCATTGGAAAGAGGAAGTCTACTTTTTTTATTTTCGGTTTTTATATAATTGATTAATTGGTCGCTTCGTATAACTTGAGAAGCTATATTTTCCGGAGAATTTTTTTTGTAAAGAACAGTCTTAGGATTTGCCAAAACAACTGCTGTTTTATAAAAACTGTCAAATGTATTTGCTTTTATTAATGACATAAGTTTATTATTACTTTGGGTTTTTAAATTTTTAATTAAATCCAAATGCCTTTTGTTTTGTGTAATTGGAGAGTAAATTCCCTCTTTAACTTTTTTATTATCCCAATATAATGTTCTGTTAAAGTTTCCGTCGCTGTCAATTTCTATATTTCCATATAGGTTTTTGCATTCTAATATAAAACAAAGTTGTCTTGTCACTACTATATAGTCAATTTGGGCAGATAAATCATTGTTTTCAATATAAATATCATGAAGTATGTACATGGGAATGTGACTATGTTTCAGCTCAAATGCAATATTATTTTCACCTAAGATACCATATTCAAGGCATTTTATATCTTTATCGATGATTTTTTGTCCATCTTCATTTAATTTGATTTTTAGTTCTTTTAGTTTTTGCAATTGGATTTCGGTTGTACTGCTTTCCTTAAGAAAAACAGGTTCATTCATTTTATTAAATAAGCTCATTAATAACACCTGCCATATCATAATTGTTGTATTTAAATTATAGCATATAGAAATGAGTATATGTAGGCTGATTTTTCGACAAAAAAGGCTGTATCTAATATGATACAGCCTCAGATTGTCAAAAAAGCTATTTATAAGAAAAAATTGCATTTTATATACATCTATCTTTCATTTAGCGTCGCAGACTCGAACCCGCAAGTCGAGCTTTGCCCGACTGAGGACAGGAACTTTTCTGTGAACAAGCCATTTTTTTTGGCTTGTTTGCGGAAAACTTGGTAGTTCCTACCTTAGCTAACTGAAAGAAATGCTTACATTTCTTTCAAGGCTGTCGACTTTATCGACAGCCTGAGGCTGTATCTAATATGATACAGCCTTAAAGTGAAAATATTTAAAACAATATTAATTTGATGAACCTGTTGGAATATATCTTGAAATTCTTCCTGCAAAATCAGAGAAATTCTGAGTTTGCAATATTATTTTACCGGGTCCTGTGAGCTTTGTAAGGAAAAGTCCTTCTCCGCCGAAGAAAATATTGCCCAAACCTTTAACGGTTTCAATTTCATATTTTACAGAGTTTTCAAAAGCAACAACATTACCTGTGTCAACTTTAATTACTTCTCCGGGAGCAAGCGTCTTTTCAACAGCGTCTCCGTCAATTTCAAGAAAACAGGTGCCGTTGCCGTAAATAGACTGCATAATAATACCCTCGCCGCCAAAAAGGCCGGCACTAATTCTTTTTGTAAATACTGTTTTAAGTTTTACACCGGAAGGGGCAGCTAAAAAAGCACCCTTTTGAATTGTATATGATGTTGCGGATACATCAATAGGAATTATAGAGCCGGGAACAGTAGATGCAAAAGCTATTTTTGCATTATCTGCAGCACAGCTGTATGTAGCCATAAAAAGGGATTCTCCGGCAAAAACTCTGCCTAATCCCTTTAAAAGACCTCCGTTGGTGTTAGTATTCATATTAATACCTTCACTCATCCACGCAAGACCGCCTCTTTGCGTAAACATTGATTCGCCTTTTGTAAGTTCTGTTTCAACAACAGGAACTGTAGTACCTAATATTTTGTAATTCATAAAAAGCCTCTCTATTGTTTATTGTCGCTTATAACTTCCTTAAATGTAGTTGCCAAACCTGCAAGTCCTTGTAAATTACTTGGGACAACAATTTTAGTTGCTTTACCATCTGCCATTTTGCCCAATGCTTCAAGGCTCTTTAATGTAAGAACACTTTCATCTGCTCCTGCATCTTTAAGCATTTCAATACCCTGGGCATTGGCTTGCTGTATTTTTAATATAGCTTCAGCCTGACCTTCAGCTTCTTTAATCCTTTTTTCCTTTTCAGCTTCAGCTCTTAATATTGCTGCTTGTTTTTCAGCTTCGGCTTCAAGTATTGAGGATTGTTTGTTACCTTCCGCAACAAGAATGGTAGATTTCTTTTGACCTTCCGCAATAAGTATTGCTTCTCGTCTTTCTCTTTCTGCCTTCATCTGTTTTTCCATTGATTCCTGAATAGCAGCAGGGGGCATAATATTTTTAAGCTCTACTCTGTTTATTTTAATACCCCATGGGTCAGTTGCCTCATCAAGAGATGTACCCATTTTGGTATTTATAATTTCTCTTGAAGTAAGAGTTTCATCAAGTTCCATATCACCTATAATATTTCTGAGAGTTGTTGATGTTAAATTTTCAATAGCACTAATTGGGTTTTCAACACCATAGCAGTAAAGCTTAGGGTCTGTTATCTGGAAAAATATAACTGTGTCAATCTGCATAGTTACATTATCTTTAGTAATAACAGGCTGAGGAGGAAAGTCAATAACCTGCTCTTTTAAGTTTACATTTCTTGCTACTCTTTCAAAAAAAGGTATTTTGAAATATAATCCTGTACTCCATGTTGTTTTATAAGCACCTAAAAATTCAATAACATAGGCTCTTGCCTGCGGTACAATTCTTATACAGGAGCCTGCTACAGCTACAATAATGATAATTAAAATAATAATAAGCATATTTAATACCTCCTAAATTTTTTCAACAACCAGTTTGTTGCCTTTTATTGACAAAACTTTAATTTTGTCTCCCTTATTTATGGTTTCTCCGTTTTGTGATACAGCAATCCAGCTAATGTCACCAAACTTTACTCTGCCGGACTTAGTTTCGCTTATTTCTTCTGTTAAAAAAGCTGTCTTGCCTATTAAGGCAGATACATTTGTTTGTTCTCTGTTTTTGGAAATTGCATCCTTAGCCAAAGGGCGGAGCAAAATCAGCATAGCAGCGGCTACAATAATAAATATAAGCCATTGTATGTAGACGTTTGTAATGACAAATGAACAAAGCATTGATACAATTGCCGCAATACCAAACCATATACATACCATACCTACTGTGGCAGCTTCAATAACAAAAAGAACTATAGCTAAAATAAGCCACATTACTGTTAAATTCATTATATCCCTCCTTTGTCATAATTATAACATAATACGACAGTCTGTACAATGAAATTATTTTTTATATTGATAATTAGTAAAAAATTAACAAAAATAAAACAGTATTACAATATATGGTATTTGACTTAAATTATAACTTTGAAAATAAAAAGTCAGAAGTTTTATAGGAAAAAAGGTTGGTGAATAAGTGGATAATTTGTGCATAAATAACCTGTGTAATAAAATTGTAAAAAATATGAAAAAAATAAGTAATAAAAACAGTTTGTGTAATAGTGCGGAAAATTGTAAAAAAGTATAAAGCTTTTTTATCCACAGTAAAAATACAAGCAATATTGCTAGATACAAGCATATATCCCCTAAAAATGTGCATAACTCTGAAAACTCTGTGGATAAAAGGCTTGAAATTGTTAAAATATATAAGTTATCAACAAAAAAATATAATTATAATTTTTTTCAGTATAAAATATATCAAAATTATTTTCTGAAATTACCCTGTATCTCTCTTACATCATTTACAATTACAAAAGCATTTTGGTCAATTTCATTTACGATTTCTTTTAACTTATTTATTTCTCTGTTTGATACAACAATTAGGAGCATACCTTTTTTTTCGTTTGTATACATTCCTTTGCAGTCTATATAAGTTGCCCCTCTTGTCAGCTGAGATGTAAGAGTAAGTCCTATTGCGGCACAGTTGCTTGAAGTTATAAACACTGCTTTTGCAAAGTCAAAGCCTTCAAGAACAATATCTATAGTTTTGCCTATTATATATATTGATATAAGAGCATAAAGAGCCGGTGTGACACCAAGTACAAATGCTCCGGATATTACAATAATCATATCTATTACAATCATAATCCTGGCTGTTGTAATATGCGGGTAAAACTGGTGTATTATTAATGCAAGAAGATCGCTTCCGCCTGTTGTGGTGTTTCCCTTTAATATAAGTCCTATGCCTACTCCGCACAATAAGCCGCCAAAAACAGCTGCAAGTATAAGGTCTGTTTTAATTACAGGAAGATAACTTGTTACAGCAAGAAAAGCAGAGAGTAAAATAGTTGCAATTAGCGTATCTTTCACAAATGAAAAACCTTTGAGCTTAATTGCCGCTATTACAAGGGGAATATCTATAAGAAGGTTTGTGACATATAAAGGGATGTTAAATGTTTTTTTAAATATTACAGCTATACCTGTGGCTCCGCCTATAACAAGTGCATGAGGTTCCAAAAGCAGATTAAGTCCAAGTGAGAGAAGTATAATTCCTGTTATAATTATTGTCCATTTTTTCATACAGTCTGTCTCCTGTCTGCAAATTTGCATATATTCTTATAATAGTATGTCCACAAAAATTGTTCTTATTTTACAAATATTTTTCAGTTGAGGTAAAATCAAAAATTTTTCTTGACTAAATGCTGATTTTACACTATAATAGGACTAGTGCTTGATTTGACTTTAAGTAAAATATATGATTTGAAAATAAGGAGGTGCTTTTGAGATGAAGATGACATACCAGCCAAAAAAGAGACAGAGAAGCAAGGTTCATGGCTTCAGAAAAAGAATGAGTACTGCTAATGGCAGAAAGGTAATACTTGCAAGACGTAGAAAAGGCAGAAAGGTTTTATCTGCATAATTGGAAGCCCGCTTTTTAAGTGGGCTTTATTGTTCTGTAAGAAGTATGAATATGCGATATAAAGGTAACATTAATACCGGTTGCCGGATGAAGGGGGATAAAAATGTTATTTACAGAGTCCCTTAAAAAAAATTATCAGTTCAGATATGTGTATAACAGAGGCCGTTCCATTGCCAATAAATTATTAGTAATGTATTCAATTAAGAATGGAACACAGAGTAATCGTTATGGTATATCAGTCAGTAAAAAAGTTGGCAACAGTGTTGTCAGAAGCAGAATTACTAGATTACTCAGAGAGAGTTACAGACTGTCTGAAAAAAATATATTGAGTGGCTATGACATTGTGGTTATAGCTAGAAGTTCAGCTAAGGACGCTGGATACAGAGAGATTGAAAGTGCTCTTTTGCACTTGTTAAAAAAACAGAGATTACTGAAGTCGGAGAAGAAGGATTGATTCCGGTATGAAAAAAACAGCACTATTTTTAATAGGCTTTTACAGAAAATACATTACACCATTTACCCCCAGGAGTTGTAGATTTGTTCCTACTTGCTCTGCCTATGCCTATGAGGCGATTGCAAAGTATGGCTGTTTGAAGGGCGGATATTTGGCTGTTAGAAGAATTTTGAAGTGTCATCCTTTTCATAAGGGTGGCTATGACCCTGTTCCATAAAGGAGGATATACCGTTGTTGCTAAATCTATTAGCTGTTGCAAGAAATGTAATGAAGGATCCCGGTGTTATAGTTGGTCCTATTGCCTGGATATTAGGTCATGTTATTGATTTCTTCTTTAACATAATTTATAGTTTGGGTATACATGCCAATTCATTGGGCATTTCAATTATTTTATTAACTATTTTTACACGTTGTCTTATGATTCCGCTTTCTTATAAGCAGCAGAAGTCTATGTTTAAAATGCAGGCACTCGCTCCTGAACTTAAGAAAATACAGGCAAAATATAAAGACAGCATGTCTGATCCTGAAATTCAGAGAAAAATGCAGATGGAGACACAGAAACTTTACAGCGAGAATAATGTAAGCCCGTTTAGCGGATGCTTGCCTATGATTATTCAGCTTCCTATTTTCTTTGGTCTTTATCATGTAATGCAGAATCCTTTTAAGTATATTGAGGTTATAAACCAGGTTTACAGCCAATTGTCAACAATCGTGCTTACTGCTGCTCAGTCAAATTCAACTGTTTTAGAGCTTGTTAAACATTTTGGTGAGCTTGCAAGTGTGCCTGTTGGTACAAGCATTGATGTAAATCTGTTTAACAGAATCATTAATATTTTAGGTCCTGAAGAAGTCGGTCAGCTTAAGACAGCTATTGCTTCTGTGGATTTTGACACTGTTTGTCAAAGTAAGGACGCCATTGAATATTTTATGGGTCTTAATCTTACAGAGACTGTAGGTTTTGCTTTGACACCTAAGCTCATAATTCCAATTCTTTCAGGTCTTACAACATTCTTGTCATCATGGCTGATGACTAAGAGAAATGTTCCAACTGATCCTGCTATGAAGTCACAGCAGAGAATAATGAATATTACTATGCCGCTGATGATGGCATGGATTACTACATCACTTCCGGGTGGTATTGGTATATACTGGATTGTGTCTAATATATTCCAGCTTTGTCAGCAGTTCTTCCTTAACAAACATTTTGAAAAAATTGGTGCTGCGGAAATAATCGTGCCTAAGGAGAAGAAGCATAAAAAGGGAGGAATCAGATAATGAAGCAGATAGAAATGACAGGCAGAACCATTAATGAAGCTATTGATAATGCCTGTTCTAAATTAGGTGTAGGATTGCTTGATGTTGAATATAAGGTTATTGACGAACCTACAAAGGGTTTTCTCGGTATCGGGGCAAAGCCTGCCAAGGTGCTTGTAACTGTAATAGGCAGTGAGAACGATACAGAGGAAATTAAGGAACCTGCAAAAACTAATACGGCAGAAATAAAGCCTGAACCACAAGAAGAAGTGATAAAGGCTGTTGAAATCGTTGAAATTGAAAACGAAAATGAAATAGTTGAAGTTAAAACTGAGGAAGTTGTTGAAATAACTGAAGATGTAAGTGCCGCAGATGATGAAAATGCCGAAAGTGAATCTGCCAGAGCAGGTCTTACTGATGAAGATAAGGAACAAATTCTCAGTGTTGCAACTAATTTCTTAAAAGAAGTATTTGAAAAAATGAATATGCAGGTTGAGCTTAGTGCAAGGTTCAATGATAATAAGCATATTTTTGTTGAAATGAACGGTGAAGATATGGGTACTATAATAGGTAAGAGAGGTCAAACTCTTGACAGTATTCAGTATCTTACAAATCTTGTTGTAAATAAGGGCGAATACCCTTATATGAATGTTACTCTTGATACAGAGGATTACAGAGCAAAAAGACAAAAAACTCTTGAACAGCTTGCCTTTAATTTAGCAAAGAAGGCTAAGCATAATAGGAGAAATATTACTCTTGAGCCAATGAATCCTTATGAGAGAAGAATAATTCATGCAACTTTGCAGAATGACAGATATGTTACTACATACAGTGAGGGTACTGAACCTTACAGATATGTTGTAATTGCTTTAAAGAATAACTATTCAAACAGAAGAAACTATAATTAATTTAAGGGCATAGGCGAGAGCCTGTGCCTTTTTTGAAAATCGGAGGTTGAACATTATGCTTAAAGTTAATATTGATGATACAATAGCTGCTATATCTACTGCTACGGGAAACGGCGGTATAGGCATTGTTCGACTTAGCGGCAGCGGGGCTATTGATGCGGCTGAAAGCGTATTTGTATCAGTTAAGGGTAAAAAACTCAGTGAGCAGAAAAGTCATACAATACATTTTGGAAATATAGTATATGAAGGAAAAGTTATTGATGAGGTACTTGTGTCTGTAATGAAGGCACCTAATACTTATACCCGTGAAGATATTGTAGAAATAAATACTCACGGCGGATACAGGGCTGTGACTGCTGTGCTTAACGCAGTTCTTAAATGCGGAGCAAGAATGGCAGAGCCCGGAGAATTTACTAAAAGGGCTTTCCTAAACGGAAGAATTGACCTTACTCAGGCTGAAGCCGTAATTGATATTATAAATGCTAAGACTGATGCAAGCAGAGAGGCAGCCATGCTTAGGTTAGAAGGCAGACTGTCTAAGGAAATAAAGACAATAAGGGATAAAATATTGACTATGCTTGCACATATTGAAGCCGGTATTGATTATCCTGAACACGATGATGAAACTATGACTTACAATATGATTTCTGAGGGTACAAAAGCTGCTGTTGAAGCAGTTGATAAGCTGATAAAGTCAGCTGATACAGGGAAAATATACAAAGAGGGTATAAAGACTGTTATATTAGGCAGACCTAATGTGGGAAAATCTTCCCTCCTTAATGCTATGCTTGAGGAAGACAGAGCAATTGTAACGGATATTCCGGGAACTACAAGAGACAGTCTTGAAGAAATGCTTAATGTACACGGGATACCCCTTAATATTATTGATACGGCAGGTATAAGGAACACTAATGATGTAATTGAGCAAATTGGTGTGGAAAAGTCTAAAAACCTTGCAGAGCAAGCAGACCTTATACTGCTAATGTTTGACGGCAGTAAAGAATTGACAGATGAGGATTTGGAACTTATTGAATTGGTTAGGAATAAGAAAACTATTACTCTTGTAAATAAGCTGGATTTGGAGCAGAAGATAGATATGGGGGCTATTAAGGATATGGACCCTGTTAATATATCTGTCAAGGCTGACAAGGGTATTAATGATATATATGAAAAAATAAAGAGTATGTTTGCTGTAGGTGATATTAATATTGACAATGAAGTATTAATATCCGGAGAAAGAAATAAAGAGAGCCTTTATAAGGCTAAAAGAAGCTTAAATAATGTTATGGAAACAGTTGAAAACAGAATGCCTGAGGATTTTATATCAATGGACCTTACAGAAGCTTATGAGGCTCTTGGTGAGATAACAGGAGAGGCTCTGGAAGAAGATATTATTGATAAGATATTCAGTGAGTTCTGCTTGGGAAAATAGTTATTTGAAAAGAAAAATAGATGTTTACAAATAGGGTAATTAAAATTGAGGTGAAAAAATGGAAAAATTATATACAGCTGATGAAGTTGATGTTTGCGTTATAGGTGCAGGTCATGCAGGCTGTGAGGCAGCTTTAGCTGCTGCAAGAATGGGATTAAAGACAATATTATTTGCTCTTAATCTAGACAGTATTGCTATGATGCCCTGCAATCCTCATATCGGAGGCAGTTCAAAAGGTCATCTTGTAAGAGAAATAGACGCTCTTGGCGGAGAAATGGGAAAAAATATTGACAAAACATATTTGCAGATTAAAATGCTTAATACGGGGAAAGGTCCCGCAGTGTATTCCTTAAGAGCACAGGCAGATAAATCTAAGTATCATACTGAAATGAAAAAGGTACTTGAAAATACTGAAAACTTGTTAATAAGACAGGGTGAAATTGTTGATATTTTAACTGAGGATGGAAAAGTAACAGGAGTAGTATCCGAGAGCAATGCACTGTATAAGTGTAAGGCTGCGATAATATGCAGCGGTACATATTTACAGGCTCGCTGTCTTTATGGTGATACTATTATTGAAAGCGGTCCAAACGGTCTCAGAAGGTCTGAAAAATTAAGTGACTGCTTAAAAAGACTTGGTATAAAACTTTTCAGATACAAAACAGGTACTCCCGCAAGAGTTGACGCAAAAACTGTTGATATATCCAAAATGAAGGCACAGCCCGGAGATGAAAAGGTTATTCCCTTTTCTTTTGAGGATATAGACAAGAATATTGAAAAGCCACAGTATGATTGTTATTTAACCTATACAAATGAAAAAACCCACGAAATAATAAGAGCAAATCTTGACCGTTCTCCCCTTTACTCAGGTGTTATTGAGGGAACAGGTCCCAGATACTGTCCTTCAATTGAGGATAAGGTTGTAAGGTTTGCAGACAAGACACAGCATCAGATATTTGTAGAGCCTGAGGGTGAGGATACAAATGAAATGTATATACAGGGTATGAGTTCTTCACTGCCTGAGGATGTACAGATTGCTATGTACAGAACTATACCGGGGCTTGAAAATGTAAAATTCACAAGGACTGCTTATGCTATAGAGTATGATTGTATTGACGCAAATCAGTTAAAGCTTACTCTTGAATTTAAAAACATTCACGGGCTTTTCAGTGCCGGTCAGTTTAACGGTACAAGCGGATATGAAGAGGCAGCGGCACAAGGCATAATTAGCGGTATTAATGCAGCAGCTTATATAAAGGGCAGAGAGCCGCTTGTTTTAGACAGGAGCGAGGCTTATATAGGTGTTCTCATTGATGATATTATTACTAAAGAGAGCAGAGAGCCTTATAGAATGATGACATCAAGAGCTGAATACAGACTGCTGTTAAGACAGGATAATGCAGATTTGAGACTTACTGAATATGGATATAAATACGGACTTATCTCACAGGAGCGATATGACAAATTTATTGCTAAAAAAGAAGCTATTGAAAAAGAGATAAAGAGAGTAAGTAAAATAAACTTTGGTCCGACAGATGAAGTAAACAATCTTCTTAAAAGCCTGGGAAGCTCTCCTCTTTCTACAGGTATAAATATGGGAGATATTATAAAACGTCCTGAAATTACTTATGATATGCTTGCACCTATTGATAAGGAGAGACCTGAGCTCAGTGATGAAGTAAGAGAACAGGTTAATATACAGATAAAGTATGAGGGTTATATTGCAAGGCAAATGAAGCAGGTAGAGAGCTTTAAAAAACTTGAGGCAAAAAAAATACCTGAGGAATTAGACTACGATGAAGTAATGGGACTGAGAATTGAGGCAAGGCAGAAATTTAAGTTGGTTAAGCCTGTAAATATTGGTCAGGCAAGCAGAATAAGCGGTGTAAGTCCTGCTGATGTAAATATGCTGCTTGTATATATGAATGGATATAAGCAGTAAATTATTTAAAATTTTAATGTATAAAATAAGTGGTAAAAAGACATATACCAAAGTATAGGGTATATGTCTTTTTATTTAAGTTAATATATATAACAGGGAAAAATATATTGCATAAAATTACTATTAATGTTAAAATTAATACAAAATTATTTAGGATGTGATTTTGTGAATCATAAGAAGAGTGTCTTGCTTGGTGTTACAAGCTCTATAGCTGCCTACAAGTCAGCGAAAATTGCCCACACCTTATATAAGGCCGGATATAATGTAAATGTTATAATGAGTGAAAATGCAGCTGAGTTTATTGCTCCGCTTACATTTGAAAGGCTGACAGGC
This sequence comes from uncultured Eubacteriales bacterium, assembly GCA_905201505.1. Taxonomy (GTDB): domain Bacteria; phylum Bacillota; class Clostridia; order Lachnospirales; family CAG-274; genus Gallispira. The sequence continues at coordinate 13,110 of CAJKOJ010000022.1, forward strand.
AATAAATGTATTGTTAATACTTTTGAAAAAACTTACAGCTATGATGTAAAGCATATTTCAATTGCAAAGCAGTCTGACATTGCTATAATTGCTCCTGCTACTGCAAATATTATAGGCAAAATTGCAAATGGTATTGCTGATGATATGCTTTCTACTACTATTATGGCTTGTACTTGCCCAAAATACATTGCACCTGCTATGAATACCAATATGTATGAAAATCCTATTGTACAGGACAATATAGAAAAACTCAAGAAATACGGTTATAAGTTTATTGAGCCTAAAAGCGGACTTCTTGCCTGCGGTGATGTGGGAAAAGGAAAAATGGAGGAGCCTGAAAAAATTGTTGAGTATGTTTACAGGGAACTTCAGTGTGAAAAAGATATGACAGGTAAAAGGGTATTGGTAACGGCAGGAGCTACAATGGAAGCAATTGACCCGGTAAGGTATATTACAAATCATTCAACAGGAAAAATGGGCTGTGCAATTGCAAGACAAGCTATGCTAAGAGGTGCAGAAGTTACTATTATTGCGGGTAATATGACAATTGAACCTCCTGAGTTTGTCAATGTTATAAATGTGAAAAGTGCAGAAGATATGTTTGAAGCGGTAAGGAATAATTTTGACAACTGCGATATTGTAATAAAAGCTGCAGCCGTAGCTGACTATACACCTGAAATTACCTATGATAATAAGGTTAAGAAAAAAGACGGGGATATGTCTATTGCTTTAAAGAGAACTACAGATATACTTAAATATCTGGGGAAGCATAAAAAAAATCAGTTTTTATGCGGGTTTAGTATGGAAACTGAAAATATGGCTGAAAATTCAAAGGCTAAACTTGAAAGTAAAAGTATTGATATGATTGTTGCTAATAACCTGAAAACGGAAGGTGCAGGCTTTGGAACAGATACAAATGTTGTGACAATCATTACCAAAGATAAGTTTGTTGAACTGCCTAAAATGACTAAAGTACAGGCTGCTGATGAAATATTATCAAAAATTCTTGAAGAGATAAATAAAAAACATTTTTAAGATACTTATTATATGATAGTAGGAATGGGGAAATAAAATGAAAAAGCTGTTTTGTTTAATAACTGCTGTCTTTCTTGTTCTGACAGGCTGTAAGAGTGAAGAGCCTGCTGAACATATCAGGGTTTTTGCTGATTCAAGTCTGAGCAATGCACTAAGTGCAGCAGCAGATGAATATACAGCAGAGAATTCTGTTGACATTGAAATTGTAGACGGAAGTACGAGTAAATTGTTTGAAAGAATAAAGGATGGGGCAGATTGTGATATTTTTATTCCATCATCTAAAGATCAAATTAATTCATTAATTAAAAATAAGTATTTAAATGCAGAAAATGTTATTCCGCTGCTGAAAAACAACATTGTTTTAATTAAAAAATATGACAAGGATACATTAGTTAAAGATTTTGATTCTGTAACAGAAGCCAAAAGTATATCACTTGCTGAAGAAAGTGAACCTGTTGGAATGTTTGCAAGAGAAGTCTTTATAAATCTTAATGTATTTAAAGATGTATTGAAAATGAATACAAAAAGCTGTCAAGATTCACCATCGGTTGTAAATTCCATAATTGAAGGTGAAAGTGATGTTGGAGTTTGCTTTGAAACAGACGCATTGGCACAGGCTGACAAGGTGCAGATTATTGCATCAGCACCTAAGGAAAGTCTTAATTCAGAGGTGCTGTATTCAGTAGCTGTGTTAAATACAGATAACGGAGCAGAGCCGTCAGATAATGTTAAAAAGTTTGCTGAATATTTGGACAGTCCTGAAGCTGCACAAATTTTTGCAGGGTTTGATTTCGGTATTTACATAAATTAAAATTAAATAGTAAAAGGAATAATTAACCTCCGGCTTGGGATAATAAATAAAAACAAGTCTGGAGGTTTTTTTATGGATATTGAAAACTATGAAATAAGAATAGAAAGCATTGGCGGTTTTGGTGCTAATCTTGTAGGTAAGCTTTTGGGTGAAATAGGTGCAATGTATTTGGGTATGGAGGCTCAAAGCTTTGCTTCCTACGGCTCAGAGAAGAGAGGGTCACCTGTTAAAGGATATGTAAGATATTCAAAAAATGAAATCAGGATAAATGCCCCTGTCAGAAATCCCGACTTACTGGCACTTTTTAAAATTTCTTTGGCAGATAAGGAAAATACTCTTGCAGGCTTAAATGAAAACAGCAATGTTGTAATAAATACAGATATGGATTTTGAAAGTACAGTTGACAGAATTAAATTGCCAAGCTGTAATTTATGGATTTTGGACGCTATGAATATTGCTGTTGAATGCAATGCAAGGCTTAATATTGTTATGCTTGGTGCAATGATAAGGGCCAGTGGGTTTATTCCTCTTGAGTTTGCAGAAGATGTTGTTAAAAATACTGTGGGGGCAAGATACCCTGATAAGCTTACAGCAAATTTAATGGCATTGAAAATGGGGTATTCAAGAGTTGAAAAAAAGAAAATTGAAAGCAAGTATCCTTATACAGAATACAGAGATACACAAAGAGTACAAGGGTATGATAACAGTCCTATAGGCGGTTTAAACAGATGTGCTGCAAATTCGATAACAAATGATCTGCAGGGGTGCAGGGAAGGATTTTTGCCTAAGTATATAAGAGAAAGATGTATTGACTGCGGGCTGTGTGATGTAACATGTCCTGATATGGTTTTTCAGTTTAAAGACGGAGTAAATCTAGGAATGGATTTATATCACTGTAAGGGATGTCTGAGATGTGTTGAGATTTGTCCTACAAAGGCTTTGGTTGTAGCTAAAGAGGGAGAGAGTTATGAAAATATAGGTAATATTTATTTACTTAACAAGGACTTTGTATTTAATGATATTGGTGAAAACAGTTGGGTGGACAGTGAAAGTTATAATAATGATGAAATATAATATTTTTGGTTCATTTGCAAAAGCAGTTAAACCAAAATTTTAGTTGGAGGTTATTTATGCTAAGTCAGAAAGTGGTATTTAAATCAGCGAATGAGGCTGTATGTATAGCGGCAAAGCAAATAGATTATCATGTAATGGGGTATTATCCTATTACACCGTCAACACAAATACCCGAGGGTATGGATTTGATGAAAAGTCAGGGAAGGCTTAATACTGTAATGATTGCGGCAGAGGGAGAACATTCTGCCGCAGGTATATGCTATGGTGCAACTCTAGCCGGGGCAAGGGTTATAAATGCTACCAGTGCCAATGGTTTGCTGTATGCACTTGAACAGCTGCCTGTCCAGTCAGGAACAAGAGTTCCTATGGTTATGAATGTGGCATGCAGAACTGTATCTGCACCATTATGTATAAAGGGTGACCATAGTGATATTATGTTTGCTTTAAATACAGGCTGGATAATATTGTTTGCAAAGGATAATCAGGAGGCCTATGACTTTAACATAATCGGACTTAAAGTGGCAGAGAGAGTTAAATTGCCTGTAATTGTTGCTTTTGACGGATTTTTTACAAGTCATCAAAAGAAAAAGTTGCTGGTATTTGAAGAAGATAATGAAGTTAAAAAATATGTAGGGAAGTATGATGCGGAATATACAGCAATTGATACTGAAAACCCTGTGACCATTGGTTCTTATATGAATGAGCCGGATATTATAAATAACAAATATCAGCTTCGACTTGCTATGGAAGAAGCAAAATCAGTAATATATGATGAATTTGAAAAATTTGCTGAAATAAGCGAAAGAAAGTATAATGTTGTTCACAAATATATGAGTGATGACGCTGATGTTTTATTCATAGTACTTGGTTCTGCTTTTGATACTACAAAAGAGGCTGTTGACAAAATGAGACTTGAAGGACATAAGGTAGGTGTAATTACAGTTCAGGCTTTGCGTCCGTTTTTTGACAGGGAAATTTCTGATGCTTGTCAGAATGCAAAGGTTGTGGTAATCGGTGACAGACAGGATTCTTATGGCGGAGGCGGTAATTTTTCCACTGAGATAAAGGCAGCTTTTTATGAAAATGGTATTTCTGCAAAAGTCATAACAAGAGTGTTTGGCTTGGGTGGTAAGGAATTTTATGTTGAAGACGCTGAAAATATGCTTTACCTTGGAATTGAAGCTATGGAATTTGAAAATATAAAGGCCTTTGACTATTACGGCACATACAGAGGCAGCGAATTTAAGGAGCAAAAATACTTTGAACCTGTTACAGAAGTTAATGCATCAATGGGATATGATGTGACAGACAAAGACGGTAAGGTAACCGTTAAAAATATAAATATTAAAAAATCCACTAATATGCCTAAAAGGCTTGTAGCAGGACACAGTGCCTGTGCAGGGTGCGGCATCCCTGTAAATATTAACCTTTTGTTAAAGGGTATTGAAGGAAATGTTGTAATGCTTTTTCAGACCGGCTGCGGTATGGTAGTTACAACAGGATATCCTACAACTGCATTTAATGTAAATTATGTACACAATCTTTTCCAAAATGGTGCTGCAACTTTAAGCGGTATTCTTGAAGGTTACAAGGAAAGGCAGAGAAGAGGAGAAATACCTGAGGGCAAAATAACATTTATTATGGTAAGCGGTGACGGAGGAATGGATATAGGTCTTGGCTCTGCTCTTGCTGCTGCTATAAGAAATCATAATATGATAATATTCGAATATGACAACGGCGGTTATATGAATACGGGATATCAATACAGCTATACTACTCCTTTGGGAGCTAAAAGTGCTACAAGCCATGTTGGCATAGGTGAAAGCGGCAAGCCGTATATGCCTAAGGATACTCCAGGATTATTTGAAGCAACTAAAATTAATTATGTAGCAACAGTTGCAGAGAGTAACCCTCAGGACTTTATTGTAAAAGCTAAAAAAGCACAGTACTACGCTGATAATTACGGTCTTGCTTATATTAAAGCTATATCTGCTTGTCCTCTTAACTGGCAGGACGAGCCAAGATATGAAAGAGTTGTAATTCACAAGGCAGTAGACAGCTGTTATTTCCCTCTTTATGAAGTGGAAAGAGGAGTTAGAAAGGTAACTTATAAACCAAAGGAAAAACTTCCAGTTATTGACTTTCTTGCAGCAATGGGCAGGACAAGGCACCTTACAAATGATAAATACAGCGATATTGTGAAAAAGATACAGGAAAGTGTAGACAAAAACTGGGAAAACTTAAATAAGTAGTTTTGAGGTATGGTTTAAGAGTGTATTAATACAGTAAATTTTCAATAAAATGTATATTTAAACCAAAACCGGCAATAATAACCTTGAGGTGATATATGTGAGAAGGCTGTTAAAGGGATTTCTGATAGTTTTTTGTGGTATGATTTTTACTGTTATAGGAGCTTTGACCGGTTATTATTTAGCCTTTAACAGTGAAGCTGACAGTGATTACGGAAGCGGACTTGTTATGGCAGAGGCAAAGCCAGGTACTGCAATCGGAGAAAACACGGTGCTTGAATTTGTTTATAATTATTCTGACGGTTTTTCTGAAACACAGCAAAGTTTACCTCAGAAATTTATGTATGGCTGGGACAGAGAAAAAACACAGCAGGCATACAGCGAGTGGCTTATGACAGAATTCAGTGCTGACAGGGTAGTATTTAATAAAAATGTTGAGGGTAAAAGTTCACAGCATTATATATTAAAAGAAAATGAAGGATACGTGGCAGTATTTTACAGGGATTCGGGAATATTAAAGGAAATGACTTCTACCCCTGTTGCGGCATTGAGTGAAGAGGATAAAAAATTATTTGAAAAGGGATTGGAAATAGACGGAGAGTTAAGCCTTATTAAGTTTATTGAAAGTCTTGAGACCTAGCAAAATATCTAATTTTTAATGAAAAACTATGACAATTTTATAGAAAATTACCCCTTATTTGAAAAAATGTACAAAAAAAAATTAAAATTCGACTTATGTTTGTGAACACTTATGAATAGCCTAATGCTATAATAAGAACTGTGAAAACCCCTAAATATTTTCACATTACAGTTTATACATCCCTCAAATATGTAAATTAAACTGTAAACCCCATAAAAATACCTTCTCTTTAGGAAAAAGCAGCTGAGCGTTAGCTGCTTTTTTCTATTTTAACTTAAAAATTATTGACAATTATGTTAATATAACGTAAAATTAGAATTAAACAGGGTTTTAAACCCAAATAATGCAAAAGGCATAAGGAGGATTTTTTATGAAAAAGTTTTTGTCAATGTTAACTGCTGTGGCTATGTCTGCTGTGATGTTATCAGGATGCAGCGGCAGCTCAGAGTCCGGCACAGGCGGTGCTGACACTGATTCAACTGCTATGGAAACACCTGTTGATATTGGTATTATTCAGCTTACAGAGCACCCTGCTCTTGACGCTTCAAGAGAAGGTTTTATTGCAGCTCTTGCTGAAGCAGGATATACTGACGGAGATAAAATTAATATTGAATTGCAGAATGCACAGGGTGACCAGTCAAATTTAAAGACAATTTCTCAAAAGTTTGTTTCTGACGGCAAGGACTTAATATTAGCTATTGCAACTCCTGCTGCTCAGGCTATTGCAACAGAGACAAAGGATATTCCTATTCTTGTTACTGCTGTAACAGATCCTGCTGAATCAGGCCTTGTTGAAAGCAACGAAGTGCCTAATTGCAACGTATCAGGTACATCTGACCTTACTCCTGTTAAGGAACAGATTGATTTATTAACTAAGCTTTTACCTGATGCAAAGAAAATTACAATAATGTATTGTTCAGGTGAACAGAATTCTCTTATTCAGGCTAATTTGGCTGAAGAAGCTGCAAAGGCAGCAGGTCTTGAAGTTGAAAGAAAGACTGTTACATCAACTAATGATGTTGCTCAGGTAACAGAATCTGTAATAGGTACTTGTGACGCAGTTTATGTTCCGACAGATAATGTGCTTGCTTCAAGTATGCCTTTGGTTACAAGCATTACTAACCCTGCCGGTCTGCCTGTAATTGTTGGTGAAACAGGTATGGTAAACGGAGGCGGTCTGGCTTCTGTTGCAATTGACTATACTGATCTTGGAAAGCTGACAGGAAAGATGGCTGCACAAATTATAGAAGGTTCAGATGTTAAAACAATGGCTGTTCAGTATGCAGAAAATCCTGAACTTGTTATTAATGAAACAGCTGCTGATGAATTAGGTATTACTATACCTGATGACATTAAATCAAATGCAACATTAACAACAACTACAAGCAAGTAAAGAAGTATAGATGTACTTATAAAGGCAAAGGGGTGCTTAACAGAGTACCCCTTATTTACGAAGGAAGTAAATAAGAATAGCATTTGTTTGCTTGTTTCGTAAATACATAAGAAAAGGAGTTAAATTAAAAATGGGATTTATAATTGGTGCTATAGCTCAAGGTCTGCTTTGGGCTGTTATGGCAATAGGTGTATATATTACCTATAGAATACTTGATATTGCTGATCTTACGGCAGAAGGCTGTTTTACACTGGGGGCAGGTATTACCTGTAAGCTTATTACAGCAGGACTTAACCCTTTTGTATCTACATTTATTGCTCTTATAGGCGGTTTGCTGGCGGGGCTTTGCACAGGTCTTTTGCATACTAAACTTAAAATACCGGCATTGCTTGCAGGTATACTTACAATGACAGGTTTGTGGTCAGTTAATTTAAGAGTTATGGGAAAGTCAAATATTCCTTTATTAAGGGAAACAACCATAATTAGTATGATTGAAAACACAGGACTTACTAAAAATTATGCAGCTATTGTTGCAGGTATTGTACTTACTGTTATTGTAGTTTTGTTTTTATGGTGGTTTTTTTCTACAGAGCTTGGATATGCTTTGAGAGCTACAGGAAATAATAAAAATATGATTAGGGCAAATGGTGTAAATACTGACAATGCTACTATACTTGGTATTATGCTTGGTAACGGTCTTATTGCACTTTCTGCTTCTTTGGTTTCTCAGTTTAATAGTTTTGCTGATATTCAGATGGGTGTTGGTACTATTGTTATTGGACTTGCATCTGTTATTATAGGTGAGGTTGTATTTGGCAACAGAACAATTCTTCGTTCTCTTATTGCAGTTGCTCTTGGTTCTGTTCTCTACAGAATAATAATTGCTGTTGTTCTTAAACTTGGTCTTAAGTCAGATGATATGAAGCTTATAAGTTCTGTTCTTCTTGCAGTTGCTCTTTGCTTCCCAAGTATAAGAAATATTGCTGCAAGAAATATTAAGAATTCTGTTAAGAGAGGGGGAAGTGCAAATGCTTAAGCTTGAAAATGTACATCAGAAATTTGAAGTTGGTACTATTAATGAAAAGCACGTTCTCCATGGTATAAGTCTTAATGTCAATGAAGGAGATTTTATAACTATTATCGGCGGTAATGGTGCAGGAAAGTCCACTATGCTTAATGCAATATCAGGCTCTAATGTTATTACAAGCGGCAAAATATTAATTGATAATGTGGATCTGACAAAAGCTCCGGAACATAAAAGAGCAAAATACATAGGCCGAGTATTCCAGGATACAAGAATGGGTACTGCTTCTGACCTTACAATAGAAGAAAATCTTGCTATTGCTTACAGAAGAGGAAAGACAAGAACACTTAGATTTGGTATTACAAAAAAAGAAAAAGAACTTTATAAAAAAATGCTTGCTGAGCTTGACCTTGGACTTGACAAAAGGTTAAAGGACAAGACAAGATACCTTTCAGGAGGACAGAGACAAGCTCTTACATTGCTTATGGCTGCTTTCCATCATCCAAAGCTTTTGCTTTTAGATGAGCATACTGCGGCACTTGACCCTAAAACTGCAAAAAAGGTTCTTGAACTTACAGTAAAAATTGTAGGTGAAAATAATCTTACTGCTCTTATGGTAACTCATAATATGAGAGATGCTTTAAGAATAGGAAACAGGCTTATAATGCTTCATAAGGGGCAGATAATACTGGATATTGCAGGTGAAGAAAAGAAGAAGCTTGATGTACCGGATCTTCTTGCTATGTTTGAAAAGGCAAGCGGTGAGGAAATGAATAACGACAGAATGCTGTTAAGTTAATAAGTAATTAAAAAAGCAGTGTGTGTTGTTGTATTATTATATTAGTTTATAAACGGAAAAAACTAATATAATTTTGAATTCTGCTCTGTTATAGCTGTATTTATTAGTTTTAATCTTGTGAGATTTGTTTGATAAACAGTGATTTGGCTGCTTGCTGGAAAAATAGTGATTTACTGAGGAAAGGTAAAATATATGAAGAAAGCTGCTTGGAATCCGTGGCATGGTTGTCATAAATGCAGTCCTGGTTGTCTGAATTGTTTTGTATATTATTTAGATGGTTTGCATGGAAAAGATGCAGGAATTATAACCAGATCAAAGACTAATTTTAATTTACCTCTGAAAAAAGATAAAAACGGAAAATATAAAATACCATCAGGGGCAGAGGTTGCAACTTGTTTTACATCAGATTTCTTTATAGAAGAAGCGGATGAGTGGCGTGATGAAGCATGGGATATTATCAAACAAAGACAGGATGTAAAATTTTTGATTTTAACAAAAAGGATTGAACGGTTTTATGAATGTGTCCCCGGTGACTGGGGAGATGGATATGATAATGTTATCATTGCTGTTACCTGCGAAAATCAAGAAAAGGCAAACGAAAGATTGCCTAAACTTTTAAATCTTAAAGCAAAATATAAATATATTTTTGTATCACCTATTTTAGAAGATATTGATTTATCTTTGTTCTTAAGTAAAGGTAAGATTGACTTAGTAACAGCAGGAGGAGAATCTTATAAAAACGCACGTATTTGCAATTTTGACTGGATAAAACATATAAAAGCAACTTGTGACCAATATGGAGTTGCTTTTGTTTTTCATCAGACAGGATCTAATTTTGTGGTTAATGGAAAACTATATAAAATAAAACATCGTGATGAATATTCACAAGCAAAAAAAGGTAGAAAATATTTGTAGAAGCAGAGCAAATAAGGTAAACTTTTTATTCTATATACTGATTAATGAGACGAAAATTAAATGTTGTTTAGTTTATTAATTAATCTTAATTATTAGTAAAAAGTGAGTATTTTTTGTTTAGAATAAGAAAACATTATATAGATTTGTGTGTGCTGAATTTTCTGCTTACTTTACAAAACAATGTGACAGAGAGGTCTGCAAGTAAAATTAAGTTATAAATGAAAAAACAAGTTTTATTGGTTTTACAGCTTTTATACAAGGGGTATTTGTTCTGTAAAGTAAATTTGTAATATTGTATTTTTATAAAAAAGCAATCACTTCAGTTAATTGAAGGATTGCTTTTTTGCATTTAAGAAAACATAAATATTTGTTTTAAGAAAATTTATAAATTTAAATTATCCTCAATTTCAATATTAATTTCTTCCTTTGTTACAGGGTGTGTAAATTTAAGCTGGCAGGCACAAAGTGCAGGCGTTACATTTCTTTTATGTTTAAATTCAGGGTTATATTTAATATCTCCAAAAAGAGGTGCACCTATAGATGCAAACTGCACTCTTATTTGATGATGGCGCCCTGTTTTTAGGTCGATTTCAACTTTGCATAAATTATTCTTTTCTTCAAGTACCTTATAATCAAGAATTGCAAGTTTTGCACCTATATTTCCCTTATTTACTGTTTTTGAAGTATTAAGTCTGCTGTTTTTCATTAAATAGCTTTCTATATGACCGCATTTATCTACTTTACCGCAGACAATTGCATGATATATTTTTACAATCTCGTGATTTAACAGCATTTTTGTAAGTTTATCTGCTGTGGATTTATCTTTTGCAAGCAGAACAAGTCCTCTTACGGGTCTGTCAAGCCTGGTAAGTAAATATACAGTATTATTTGTATATTCTTCTGCACTTTTTAATATGCTTTTCTCATTGCTGTTATCCTCCTGAGAGGGTACACCAGCTTTCTTATTTACTATTAACAAGTATTTATCTTCATATAATATTTCCATAATCGTATCCTTTAAATATATTTATACTATTAATTTAATGTAAAAGTCACAGCTTGTCAATATTTTAAATAAAATTTTTTTATATGCCTTTAATACTTCGACAAATAAAAAGTACAATACATACTATACTTAGTTTATGTAAGGAGGGTTAAACAAATGATAAGTAAAGTTAAAGAGTGGGCAAAGAGTTATAAATTGACTTACGGTGTTATTGCATTTATGCTTGGCAGGCTTGAATTGTTCGGTGTTGTAAATCCTATAATAATAGGTTTTGCATCTGTGTTTTGCTACAAATCAGGATTTTATACGATAATTATTTCAGCAATACTTGGATTGCTGTCGGTTTCGGGTCAAATGTGTGTTTCCAGATATATTATTGCTCTTGTTATAATGTGTGTGCTTCATATTCTTGGTACGGACAGATATAAACAAGGATATACAGCGGGGCTGGCAATACTTACAGGTGGTCTTATATTTGCTATGTATGATGAGTTTTCGTTGTTTTTTGCTATGATGTCAGTGGTGGAAGCAGTTCTGGCAGTTGCTCTCAATGCCATTCTGCGTGAAAATATTGGTGTATTAAATATTATTGACGTAGATGTGAATCAGACTGAGGAATATCCTAAGGAAATTCAAAGGATTGTAGGGGAAAGGCTAAAAACTGTTGCTGCTGCTTTTGACAGGGTTTCAAAAAGTTGTTCAAAAGCTTATCTTGCTGTTATTCCGGATAGCAGTGAAGAAGAAAGGAGGGAGATATTTGACAGGATAACTGAAATAAGCTGTAAAAACTGTGGAAATCTTGAAAACTGTTGGCATAAAAACTGTGTGAATACATACAAGTCTATTTATTCTGCAATAGGGAACTGGCTTGAAACAGGAGAAATTAACAGAGATGACTTAAATGACAGTTTTCTTGCAAGCTGTACTCATTCAGCTGAAATTGCTGCTTCGGCGTATGGATATATCCAAATGTATAAGGAACAAAAACTCTGGAGAGAGCGAATAAAAAGTGTAAAACTTCTGGCTGTTCAGCAGTTGTCTGACGCAGGTAAGGTAATTGAGGAACTGATGCAGGAGGTTACGCATAACTTAAACATTGACAGGGAATTAAGTACTAAAATATATAAAGGGCTTACAGGAAATATGGTAAAAAGTGCAATAGCTGTACATATAAAAAATAGGCTTGAAGTTTACATTACACTTAAAAACTGCCATAACTGTAACGCATGCCGTGAAAATATAATTCCGCGTTTAAGAGAACTTTTGGATATTGATTTTGTAAATGTAAGTGAAAGCTGTGTAATTGAGGACAAGCATTGTATTTTGCACCTTGCAGAAAAACCTAAGATGAGGCTAAATGTATATTCAAATGGTGTGCACAAGACAGAGAGTGAAATTTCCGGCGACAGTTATACATATTTGCAGCTGGACAGAGGCAAATATTTGCTTGCCCTTGCTGATGGTATGGGAAGCGGTGAAATTGCAAGGGAGGAAAGTGCGGCTTCAATTGAAATGTATGAGGATTTTGCCACGGCAGGATTTAACAGAGAAACTATTCTTGAGGCAATTAATTCAGTACTTCTTTTAGATGAGGGTAAGGAGTGTTTTTCAACTCTTGATATATGTACTGTGGATTTGTATAAAGGAGAAGCTGAGTTTATTAAAATTGGTGCGGTATCTACAATGATTGCAAGGGGAAGAAGTGTTGAGGTATTGCGTTCGTCTTCTCTGCCTGTGGGGATACTGGGAAAGGTAGACAGGGAAGTGTTTAACAGAAGTATTATAAAGGGTGATGTAATAGTTATGATGACAGACGGAGTTATTGATTCAAGAGGAGGTGCTGTGAGGAGCGAAGACTGGCTTCTTGATGTAATAAAGAAAAGAAAGAACAATAATCCAAAACATATTGCAGACAGTATATTGGAGAAGGCTAAGGATAATTACAAAGGGGGCATTGGAGATGATATGACGGTGCTTGTTGCTGTTGTTGTATAAATTGCGGTGTATAAAATCAATTTAATAGCTTAAAGAGAAAATTTGTAATTTTTTTATATATGTGTTAAAATGTAGAAAAATTGTAAGGGAGCTTATACAATGTTAGATAAGATAAGAGCGACAATTGAAAAATACAATATGCTGTCCTATGGTGATAAAATTATTATAGGAGTATCAGGGGGCGCAGACTCAGTATGTCTGACAGATGTATTAAACTCCTTAAAGGAAGAGTACAATCTTGATATTACTTTAGTACATATTAACCATAATATAAGGGGTGAAGAGGCTCAGCGTGATGAGGAATATGTAATAGAACTCGGAGAGGTTTACGGCAACAATGTGAAGGTATTCAGCTATGAAGTAGAGGCTATGGCTAAGGCTGAGGGTATGACAGTAGAAGAAATGGGCAGAAAACTGAGGTATGACGCCTTTTATAAAACAGCAGGCAAAGACGGAAAAATTGCTGTTGCCCATAATATGAATGACAACTGTGAAACTATGATTATGAGATTTTTAAGAGGTACGGGAATAAAGGGGCTTGGAGGAATATCGGCCGCAAGAGACAGAATTATAAGACCTCTTATTAACATTACAAGAGCAGAAATAGAAGCATATTGCACGGCAAGAGGGCTGGAATACTGTACTGACTCAACAAACAGCGTTGAGGAATATACAAGAAATAAAATAAGGCTTAACATTATCCCTATGATACAAAGGGATTTTAATGAAAATATTGTTGCGGCAATGGCTAGAATGTCGGAGCTTATGACTGACGAAGAAAGATATATGGAGGGGATAGCAAAGAAAGCATATAAGGAGTGTGAAATAGAAGATAATAGAATATCTGTAGACAGGCTGCTGAAATACGACAGGGTTATACAAAGAAGAATTATAAGACTTGGCTTTGTAGATTATTCAGCTGATCTGCATGATATATCTTATGAACACGTTGAAAGAGTTCTGTCGCTTACAGAAAAGGAAAGCGGAAAAGTGATTGAGCTTCCTAACAATTTAAGGGCGGTGAAGGAGCATAATACAATTTACTTTTACAAAGTAGGAGAGAACAGAGATTTTGCTTATGATATAGAAACAGGAAAGGAGTATGACTTTAGAGAACTTGGCATGGGAATGTTAATTTCCAGTGAAAAATATAATGGAAATTTAAAAAAGGTGTATACTATTCCTTTAGATTATGATAAAATAAATACAGGATTGCAGATCAGAAGCAGACGGCCGGGAGATAAAATAAGTCTTTACGGAGGAACAAAGACAATAAAAAAACTTTTTATTGATGAAAAGGTTCCTTTAAGTAAGAGAGATAATATACCTTTGCTTGCCGCAGGAAATAATATTGTATGGGTAAAGGATATGAAAACTTCCGCTTATTTTAAGGCTGCTGAGGACTGTGAAAATGTTTTGTATCTGTATTTATGGGAGGTTTAACAAATGAAGGAAAGAGTTACAACTCTTATTTCTGAGGAAAAATTAAAGGCAAGAGTTCAGGAGATTGCTAAGGAAATTACAGAATTTTATAATGGTGAAGAGGTTAAGACTGTTTGTGTACTTAAAGGTGCCGTTATGTTTATGGTTGACCTTGTAAAGAGCCTTGATTTACCTGTTAAATTTGATTTTATGGATGTTTCAAGCTATGGCAATGCAACTGAATCAAGCGGAAACATAAAAATATTAAAGGATTTGGACGACCCTATTGAAGGTGAAAATCTTCTTATTGTTGAAGATATTATTGACAGCGGAAGAACTCTTCATTATCTTCTGGATTATTTAAAGAGTAAAAATCCTAAGTCTATAAAGCTATGTACTCTTTTTGACAAGCCTGAGAGAAGAGAGTTTGATGTCCATGTGGACTGGACAGGATTTGACATTCCTGATGAGTTTATAGTAGGGTATGGTCTTGACTATGCTCAGAGATATAGAAATCTTCCTTATATAGGTATTTTGCACTTTGATGAGGATTAAATATTAAATTAAACCAAATGCAGTGATGCTTTGAAGCGTTGCTGCATTTTTTGTTTATTATTATAAAAACTTATATTGTAAATATTTAGTTAAATTTACTATTAGATAAAATACCTTATTTGTGCTATAATTAGAGTATGTCTGAAAGTAGTCTGCATTTAGCAGACCTTTATTTTTGCGAGGTGAAGCAATATGTATAATGTTAATGATACTGTTATGTATGGTAAACAGGGTGTATGTATAATTAAGGAAATAGTTAATGAGAATTTTTCCGGAAAGTCTATGGACTATTATTCTTTGCAGCCTGCTTACAGTGATAATACTGTAATTTATGTTCCTGTTGAAAATGAGGAACTTGTCAGAAAAATGAAAAAGGTTCTGACTTCCAAAGAAATTGACAGTCTGATAAAAGAAGTAAAAGGTATGGAACCAGTGTGGTATGATAGTGAAAAGGAAAGACGTGAAAAATATAATAATATTGTTGAAAAAGGTGACAGAAAAGAAACACTCAGGCTTATAAATACTCTTTATATAAATAAGCAGGAGCGAGAGGCTGAGGGTAAGAAGATGTATGTCAGTGATGAGAAAGTGATGAAGGAGGCTGAAAAGCTGATTTATGAAGAATTTGCTGCTGTTCTTCATATTAATCCCGGTGAAGTGGTAGAGTATATTGTTGAAAAGATTAAAGAGTTATAATAAAAAAGGACTGCTGTAAATCAGAATGAAAAATTTGATTTGCAGCAGTCCTTTTTGGAGGGTTGAAAATAAGAATATTACCCTTTTATTATTTTAACATAAAATTTTCTGGTCCGGGGTCCGTCAAATTCGCAAAAATAAATTCCCTGCCATGTGCCTAAAAGCAATTTGCCTTTATCTATAATAACAGTTTCACTGCATCCTAGAGCTGAAGATTTAAGATGGGCTGAGGAATTACCTTCAAAATGTCTGAATTCGGGTAAGTCAGGGAAAGTTTTGCTTAATCCCAAAAGAAAATCTGACTGAACATCAGGGTCCGCATTTTCATTAATTGTTATTGCTGCGGTGGTATGAGGAGTATAGACTACACATATCCCGTTTTCGGCTTTTACTGTCTGAATGGCATCATTGACCATTGAAGTGATATTATACATTCCCTCACTATTTGTAGAAAGGGTAAAGGAAAACAGGTTCATAAATAAAGCCTCCTTAAATAATTAATTCAAAAATATCCATTAATAAAAGTATAACACAGTTGAAAGTAAATTCAATTAATTAAATTAAGTATTTTT
>CAJKOJ010000023.1 GCA_905201505.1 uncultured Eubacteriales bacterium
ATTATATATGCAGAGGAGGAATAAGAATATGGAATACAAAATTTTAGTAGCTGATGATGATAAAGAAATATTAAATGCCATAGAAATTTATCTAACTAATGAGCAAATGACTGTATATAAGGCTCATGACGGCGAGGAAGCCCTTAAACTGTTGGAACAGCACCCAGATGTACATTTAATTATTATGGACCTTATGATGCCTAAAATGGACGGTATACAGGCAATATTAAAAATAAGGCAGGATAAAGAAATACCTATAATTGTACTTTCTGCAAAGTCAGAAGATAAAGATATTGTTCTTGGACTTAATATCGGTGCGGATGATTATATAACAAAGCCTTTTAATTTTCTCGAACTTATTGCCAGAGTTAAATCTAACTTAAGAAGATATACAAAATTCAGCAGTTTTCAGCAAAGCAAGGATGAATTGCTTATAAGGGGCTTATATCTCAATAAGAAAACTAAGGAAGTTAAACTTGACGACAAGCCAGTTAAACTTACTCCAATTGAATTTAAAATTTTACAGCTTTTAATGGAAAATCCGGATGTCATATTCTCTATTGAGGAAATATATGAAAAAGTCTGGAATGAGCCTTTTATTAACAGTGAAAACACTGTTGCTGTACACATAAGAAGAATAAGAGAAAAAATAGAGGTCAATCCAAAGGAACCTATTTATTTAAAGGTGGTGTGGGGTATTGGATACAAAATCTCAAAATAAGGCTGTTTCCTTTTTTCTGCTGATATTTATTATTATTATGACATCAGCAGCATTTGTTTCAAGCTTTGAAAAAAAGTTAGATTTTGATGAAGATAACATCTCCTATTTTAAGGACAGTCCTGAAATAAATAAAAATGTAATAAGATATGCTAAAAACTTACAGCGGTACTATATTTACTACCGTAACTTTGATATAAACAAAGCCACATTAAAATTATCTGAAGTAGATAATTATATTGCTACAGGTGAAGTTACACCTATGCCCAGAAATTTCTACGCTAATATAAAACCTTTTATTAGTGGCAATAAAGAAGAAAGTGAAATTTCTGACGATAATCCGGCAGATAGCTATATAGTTGCAAATCCGGAAAATTTGTATGCCTTTAATATAGAAGATTTGACAATAGATACACTTATTACACGACAGGCAGAATTAAGTGATGCTATAAACAATTACAATTCAATAGAAGACTATCTCCTTACAAATGAGGATTTTCACTATTCTATTTACAGCAATGTACTTTGCAGAGTAATTGCAACTAATACAAACGATTTTTACAAGGAAGGCAGTTATGAAACCATAAGTATTGAAGATCCAATGTTTTCAATTAAATTTAACAATGAACTGCTTAATAAAACTTTTGACGAGAATAATTTATTATGTGATATATCAATACCTGTAACTACATCAATGTCAATAAGGACTGAAATGCTAGCTTTACAGGATGAGCTTAAATATAATAAATTTCTGTCTTCCCCTCTTCTGCCCCTTTGCCTTTTAGGCATAGCTGCATTGGTTGCGTCATATTTGTATTTATATCACAGCGAAGTAACAAAAGATATTTTAAGTCATATATATAAGAAGTATGAAAAAATACCGACAATATTTACTTTTCCTTTGGTAATGATAATTATAATTTTCATACTTAAGCATAATAAATACAATTCATATTTTCTTACAAAAAGTGTTGTGCACGGCGGGTATTTTATAGGTTTCTTTTTGCTTGCATTATCATTTTTTGCAGTTATATTTTTTGCCCTATTTTTAAGTAAAATTGCAGTATGGATAAAAAATCCAAGGATGATATTTAAATCTACTACAGTACAGTTTATAATAGAAGCTGCAGGAGACATTAAGCTTGCCCTTAAATCAAAAAAATATTTACTGACAGGTTTACTTATTTTTCAAACTATAATTATTATTTGGACTGTCGGTGCAATGTATATCTCATTATTAGGTGCAAATTTTCTTTTAAGAACTTTTATACTTTATGTCTTGCTTACTATAGCAACAATGATATTTATAGTTATATTTAAAGCTATAGTTGCTGAAATAAAGCTGAGATATTATCTACAGGAATTGGCAGATGGCAATATGGATACAATACCTGAACAAAAAGGATTGTTTTCAACCTCTATTAATAACATAAACAAAATAAATACCGGTCTGCAAAATAATATGAATGAGATACTTAAAAGTGAAAGGTTAAAAACAGAACTTATAACAAATGTGTCTCATGATTTAAAAACACCTCTTACATCTATAATAAGTTATGTTTCACTTTTAAGAGGAATGAATATTAAAGATAATATGGCTGATGAATATATATCTGTAATTGAAAATAAAGCAAAAAGACTTAAGGTTCTTATAGATGACCTTTTTGAAGCTTCTAAACTTTCCAGCGGACAAATGAAGCTTGACAGAATGTATTCAGATATTGTAGCTCTTCTTGAGCAGACATTAGGCGAACTTTCATATAAAATTGAAGAATCTGATATTGAATTTATTGTGTCAACAAGTTCTGATTCTATACTTGTAAATATAGACGGTCAGAAAATGTGGCGTGTATTTGACAATTTGATAAATAATATTCTTAAATATTCTGCTAAAGGTACAAGAGCCTATGTAGATATAAAAGAAGAAGAAAAAGCCGTTGTAATTACATTTAAAAATGTAGCTAATTATAATATGGACTTTGATGCTAATGAGCTTTTTGAAAGATTTAAAAGAGGCGACCCATCAAGAACGACAGAAGGTTCAGGTCTTGGTCTTTCAATTGCAAAGAGTATTGTAGAACTCCATGGAGGTATGATGAATATATCTACAGACGGAGATTTATTTAAAATAATTATAGTTTTATCCAAATAAAAAAACATTGCAGTAAAATAATATATTTTACTGCAATGTTTTTTCTTTTAAAGTAATGGGGAAATTAACCTGGCAAATGATTCCTGAACTTTTCTTACCAATCCTCTTTTTTGGTATTCTTCAAGTGTAATTTCTCTGCAATTCATAAAATCAATTTCAAATTGTTTATCAAACTCATTTGTTATTTTATCATCATATATAAAGGCATTAACTTCAAAATTAAGCTTATAGCTTCTTATATCCATATTTGCTGTACCAACAGATGTAACAATGCCGTCCATAGTCATTACTTTTGAATGTATAAATCCCTTTGTATATTCATAACATCTCACACCTGCCTCAAGCAGTTCACCCATATAGCTAAGACTGCAGGAGTGAACAAATAAATGGTCAGGTCTCGCCGGTATAATTATCCTTACATCAACACCTGAAATTGCAGCGGTTTTAAGGGCTTCCAAAAGTCCGTCATCAGGTGCAAAATACGGAGATTCAATATAGATATTTTTATTAGCTTCCGTAACCATTCTAAAGTAACCATAATATATGCTGTCCCAGCTTGTGTCCGGTCCACTTGATACTATCTGCATATTCACATCACCGTCTGTATTATCCATAGGAGGAAAATGCTTTTTTTCAAGTGTAATTTTATCACCTTTAGTAAAATTCCAGTCCATTATGAATCGAAGCTGTAAATCATATACTGCACTTCCATCAACTCTTATGTGACTGTCCCGCCAAAAGCCGAAACGCTTTTTATTGCCTATATATTCATCACCTATATTAAGTCCGCCGACATAGCCAATTTTGCCGTCTATTACTGCAATTTTTCTATGATTTCTATAATTAATTCTAACCCCTCTTGGCGGCAGAAATATTCTGGCGTCACCGCCTGCTTTAATAAGTTTTTTTCTAAAGTTAGGTCCGTTTTTATAATTACCTATGCCGTCATAGAGTATCTTAACTTCAATACCCTCTTTAGCCTTTTTAACAAGCATATCCATAATATAATTGCCAAGTTTATCATCATGCATCAAATAATATTCCATATAAATATAACTTTTAGCGTTTTTAATATCTTTTATAAGAGACTGAAATTTGGCGTTGCCGTCATGATAAGCTGTTATATGATTATTTTTTCTGTATATGCTTTTACTGCTGTTATAATTCATTCTGACAAAATTGTTAAGGTACCAAGTATGCTCAATTGGAAGAATTCTTTCATTAAAATTGTCAGGAAAATTTCGCTTTACCAAATCAGGAAATTTTTTTGAGAAATCTTCTAGTATTTCCATATCCTGATGCCTTTTTTTATCAAACCATTTGTGTTTTCTTCCCTCAAATCCAAATATAATATATAGTATAAAACCAAAGCACGGAATAAAGGCAAGCACCATAAGCCATGCCCATATAACACCGGGGTTTTTCTTTTCAAAGAAGACTACAAATATGGCAAATAGTAAATTAATAAAAAATAATACAATTAAAAATATATACCAAAACTCTCCTATTACACTGTGCATATACTCCACCTCACCTTATATGTACTTAAGGATAATTATACCATAAATTGTGACAAATTACTATATAAACCTATTAATTTGTTGACAATATTATATTTTGGAATTATAATTATTATATTAACAAAATTAATAAATACGGAGGGTAAAAAATGGAAAATTGTTTATATTGTAAAAATAAGGAAAAACTTGATTCTCTTATGATTTATATTGCTGATTTAAAGGTATGCAAACTTTATCTTTTTAAAGAACAGACATATTACGGCAGATGTGTAATTGCGTACAAGGATCATAATGTAGACTTTACAGAACTTAATGAAGAAGATTCAGCAGCTTTTATTAATGATATGCAGACTGTAGGCAAGGCAATTATGAAAAGTGTAAACCCAGCCAAGGTAAACTATGGTATGTTCAGTGATACACTTCCTCACTTACATGTACACATAGTGCCTAAACAGAAGGATGGTTACGGTTTCGGCGGTACCTTTGAAATGAATGTAAATCCTCCTAAATATTTAACAGATGATGAATATGCAGAAATTATAAACAAAATTAAGAGTAACCTTTAATAATACAGGAGCGGTAAATCCGCTCCTGTATTATTTTAAAAATAATTTGTAATTCCCAATAGATTTTTACCTTTGTTAAAATTTATGTTTAAAAATATGAATTAACAATAATACGCCAAAAATAGTCCATATTAACATATTAATAAGCTCCTTATTGAAAGAAATCAACAAAGAGCTTATTCAGCAATCACATAATCTTTTCAAAGGGCCAGTTTATAATACCGCCAAAGTCACATACATTTTTATAACCAAGACTATCCATTATACTACACGCAATTGCACTTCTTCTTCCGCTTCTGCAGTATACTAAAATCATTTTGTCTTTGTCAGTAATTTTCTTTTCTACTTCTTCCTCAATTTTATCCAAAGGAATAAGCAGAGAATTTTCTATATATCCATCCACAAGTTCTTCTTCATCTCTCACATCTACAATAGCTATATCAGAGCTTGTTTCCATTATCTTTTTTGCCTCAACGGCTCCAATAGTATTGTGCATATTAATCACCTTATATCTAACTCTACAGGACAATGGTCTGAACCAAAAATTTCTGTGTGTATTTTTGCGTCCTCAAGTCTGTCCTTTAATCTTTCGCTTACTACATAATAGTCAATACGCCAGCCGGCATTCTTTTCCCTTGCTTTAAAGCGATAACTCCACCAACTGTATACACCTTCAGTATCAGGATAAAAATACCTGAAACTGTCAACAAAGCCTGATTTTAAAAGCTCTGTAAATTTTCCTCTTTCCTCGTCTGTAAAGCCTGCATTTTTTCTGTTGGTTTTCGGGTTTTTAAGATCTATTTCGTTGTGAGCAACATTTAAGTCACCGCATAAAATAACAGGTTTATTATTATCAAGCTCAGATAAATAGCTTCTAAAGGCATCCTCCCACCTCATACGATAATCAAGGCGTGCAAGTTCATTCTGTGAATTCGGAGTATAGCATGTTACATAATAAAAGTCCTCAAATTCAAGAGTAATTACTCTGCCCTCCTTATCATGCTCTTCAATATCCAAGCCATATTTAACAGACAGCGGTTTTGCTTTTGTAAAAACAGCAACACCTGAATATCCCTTTTTTTCAGCATAATTCCAATACTGATAATACCCAGGAAGGTCAAGATCAATTTGACCCTCCTGAAGCTTTGTTTCCTGTATTGAAAATATATCTGCATCAATAGAATTAAAAAATTCCATAAAATTTTTGCCAACGCAGGCTCTTAAACCATTTACATTCCAAGATATAAATTTCATTAGTTTAACACCTCATAAAGTTTATCAACTGCCCATATACCGATTTCAGGTGATATTTCTCCATTAAGTAAGTTATATACATCTGACATATCGGCATTTACATTTTTATAATCCAGTACATTTTTAATAGTTTCCACAGCAAAATCACCCATAGCAATGTCCTCAGGCTTAAAATTATTTCCCATTACAGCCTTTATTATACCCTTTTCCTTTGCAAGTCCTATAGAATTTTCATAATATTTTCCCTTTGTAACATCATCAAAGTTATTGTAGGCTTTGCTGTCATCTTCATTTATAACTTTCATAACCATCGTAACAAAATCAGCTCTTGTCATAGGTTCAGATTTATTAAGTTTTTCTCCATTAATATAATCTTTTAAAGAGGCTGATGACTGCTGCATCATAGTAAGGATTTTCTTTGCAGCAAGCTCTGCACCGAATTTACTCAATACCTTATTTTCTATGCCGCTTTCTTTGCTGTAGGCATTTAATACCTTACTGCCCTCTTCACCCATAGTTTTGTACAATTCGGTTGTAACATTGTTAAGATTTACATAATATGTGGCATATTTTTGAACCATAGATACTGCATTTGGAATATACGGATTTTCTTTAAATACATACTCGCCATTCACAAAATTTCTTTCAGACATAGGAGTTATTATTATAACAACTGCCTTTTTCTCTTTTGCTGGCTTAATATAATTATTATATAAATAATAACTGAAAGAGTCTTTGGCATTTTCATTATCTGAAGGATATGAATACTTATTATCAGCGGACTTTATATAATCTGCATCATTTTCTCCAAAATTTAATATCACATAGTCGCCCTCTGAAAGTTCATTTATATAAGTACTGTATTCATCTGTATAAGCATAGCTCTTTGCTGTAGCATCAGCAACAGCAAGATTTTTAACATTAATCTTAGTTGAAAGATATTTTTGCAAGTAATCACCAAAACCACCTGATTCAACTGCCATATTACTGTTATCCGTACCTGCTGCCGCTGTACTGCCAAGTACGTATAGATTTGCAGTTTTTAAAGAATCTGTTTTGCTGACAGCTACACTTGAACTTATTATATCCTTATTAATAGGCAGCCCTGATGCTTTAATTGCATCAGCCATCTTGCTTGCAATTATATTTGCACCAAATTTATTATAATGAGTAAGATCCACTGTACCATCAGACTTAATATTGTGCAGTCCTTGTGTAGTCATTACACCATAGCTTTCATAAAGTTTTTTAGTAATGTCATACATATCTAAGCACATTATTTCTTCTTCTTCAGCCAGCTGTCTTATTGCTTCAATATATCCGTCATTTTCTCCAAAATGAGGAGCTATCTTGCCTTCACTGTCAAAAAACAATCTGCACATCGGTGTAAGAAGTACAGGTGTTGCACCTGTTTTCTTAATTGCAGCAACGTGTTGAAGCATATACCACTTAAATGTACCGCTTTCATAAGGATAAAAAGTTTCACCATAAGGATAATCTGTATCTTTATAAAAATCATAAATATACTGAGGTGTCTTTGTCTTTACGGCTGGCATAGTTGGATAAATGCCATTTTCATCAGGCTCACCAAGCATAACTGCGTGTTCCATAAAGGCATTTTCATCTGTTCTTTGGTCATTTGTACCAAACTGTATAAATACATAGTCACCTTTAGTAACCTCATTTAATACTTCATTAAGTCTGCCCTGATTAAGATATGAACGGGCACTTCTGCCACCCTCTGCTTTATTTATTATTTCAACATCATCATCAAAATAGTTTACAAGATATTCTCCCCAGCCGCCTATGGTATTGTCATCACCATAAGATACAGCTGTAGAATCACCCATTAAATAAAGCTTTGTCTTATGGCTGTTATCCTTAATAATATTTTCACTTACACTTAAACTGTCCATTAAAATTACATTGTCGTCTCCGCCAGCTTCAAAGGCAATTGTACCTGCAGGCAGTGTTTCATTGTCTTTGGCTGAAAGCACAGCAAGATACTTATTTATACCCTCGACATAAAAATACATTTCCAAACTGTCATTTTTCTTTGACAATTCTATAGTAAAGTAAGGATTATCTTCTCCTGCATTTTGCAATATGTTATTTTTAAGACTTGTAGTGTCACTTGCAAGAAGTGTTTCTTCTCCATTTACAACCTTATATAAATATAATAAAAGGCTCTTTGTATTACTTCCTCTGCCTACTTTTAGTACATAGTATGAACTGCCGTCTTTAGAATAATTCATATAAATATTATAAAAGCCGTCAGACCCTAAGCCCTTTCTCTCAGGGTTAAATCTAAATCTTCCCTTTAAAAGAATATTATCCCAATTATATCCTTTTGAATAACTCATAAAAGAGTTGCTGTCACTGCTACAGCCTGCCGTAACAAAATTATTGTTATATTTGTCAATACTGTTCCAGTTTCCTTTAGTCTCCCAATCGTTCAAATTGTCAAAATTGGTTCTATACACAGCACCGTCTTCATCACCTTTTGCTTTTACAGATGATGCTGTTGTATAGCTTTCAGCACTGCCGTATTCACCATAAGTAGTTACTGTTCCAGGATAGACTTCAAGCATAATGTTAAATCCAATATCTTCAGGCTGTACAGTATATGTGCTGTAATATTCGCCTACACCCTCTTTAATGACATACTTATCATTGCCTTTTACTGCATACCAACGGAGCTTAGCCGCATCAATACTATTATCACTTGCTAAAACATAGCTGTAGTTTGCAATTAACTTTTGCCCTACGATAAGCTTGCTTTCATTTGTTATTGCAATACTTTCTATCTCAGGCACAGCAGTTCTTGCAGCCATTACATTAACATTTGTATAGCTTTTTATACCGCTTTCATTTGCTGCATATATAACTGCATTTCCTGTTTTATTTGCTGTAATTATACCATTTTCATCAACATCTGCAATTGAATTGTCACTGCTTGTGTATGTTATTTTATCTTCATTTTCCATAGGCAGATTATAAGCCTTTAATTCAAATGTTTCACCTAAAGGAATTGAAGTATTATAGCTATTTAATGTAATATCAAATGATGGTGTATTTCCGTTAGTACCTGACGGATTCCAGTTATCGGCACCTCTTAATACATTATAAGGAGTAAAAGCCCTTGCCTGCTCCTCTGTAAGTATTTTTACAAAATCAGCTCTTAAACTCAAATCCATCAACTTGCCATTAGGATACATTGAGCCGTATTCCATAAATCTGACCTTATTTTTAACAGTATTTTCATCCCAAAGGCTAAAGCCTTTTTCATTTAAAATTTCAGGCATTGTACAGTTTATATAAACAGAGTTTGAGCCTGAATTAGGATAAGCACTGTCACACTGCCATGGTCTGCCTAAGTCAATTTTAGATGAAAAATCTGCAGTGTATTCTTTATCTACGGTAAGTCTGCATTCATTAAATACATAACCAATGTTATACAGAGTAGTATTTGGTGCTGTAAAATGTCCGCCGTTTTTATAATATGCCATATTAAGATTACAATTATCAAAATATGCAGTAGCATCACCAAAAATAAAGTCTACTGTACCCTCAATATAACAATTTTTAAGATATACTCTTGCAGGATTTGCTTCTCCTGATACCTGCTGTCCCTTGGAAGCACCTTTTAAATAAAGTGTATCCTGTCTACCAATCATTTTACAGTTATCAAGTACAATTTTATCCGCCATAGTTTCAAGAGCGACAGCCTGTACTTGCTTCCTAACATCATTATCAGGTTCATCTATGTTATAGGAATTAACAAATGTAATATTTTCTGCTGTAAAGCCATCTGCACCTTCCTTTACAGTTACGGTAGCTGTTTTATCTGTACCATAATTTTTTAAAGGGTCAGGATGTCCGTTAGCTTTATCGTATGTAATTATAACATCCTCTTTTTTACTTGTGTTTACAAATGAAATATAAGGCTTGTCAACTGTTACATCCTCATTGTAAACACCTGGGTTAATTCTTATGGTTGCTCTGAATTTTTCAGTAGGTGTATCCTTAATTGAATCAATGGCCTCCTGAATACTTTTATAGTCACAATCTCCGTCTTTGCCAACTGTTATGGTAATTGCTTTTGATGCTGTATCAGCATATACCGGCAGTATGCCAAGTATCATTGATGCTGAAAGTACAGCACTAAGCAATCTTTTGTATTTTATCTTCATTATACTACCTCCTATTTTTACTCCTATAAATTTTAACATAAAATTGCAATATATACAAGCAAAAAAAAGCATTGAAACAGTGTAATTTCAATGCTTTTAAAGTTAAATATTAAGATCCAGTTTTATAGTTGTTCCCTTATCTACTTCGCTTTCAAGAGTGATAACTCCGTTATAGTAATTTACTATATGTTTAACTATAGCAAGTCCAAGTCCGGTGCCGCCTATTTTTTTGCTCCGTCCTTTATCAACTCTGTAAAACCGTTCAAATACTCTGTTTTGTGCTACCTTTGGTATACCTATGCCTGTATCGCTTACTTCAATGCAAATTTTATTGTTTACATAAGCCACTGTTACAAAAACTTTACCGTCCTTGACATTATACTTTATTGCATTTGAAATTAGGTTATTAAATAATATTGCAAATTTTGATTTTTCCTCTGTCAGTATTATATCATTACATAAAACATTTATATCAATATTATTTTCTTTAAGCATAGGTTCAAATTCTTGTATCATTTCATCAAGCATTGACTTTATATTAAACTCTGTTTTGTCTTGTTTGCCATTGCCTGATTCTATACGGGAAATTGAAAGTATGTCATTGATAAGTGATGTAATATTGTCACTTTCTTTTTTTATACGCATTAGAAAGTCTTTTCTTTGCTCAGCACTGTATTCAATACCACTTGTAAGAAGTTCTGAATATCCTTTAATTGATGTAATGGGTGTTTTAAGTTCGTGAGAAGCATTTGCAAAGAAATTTTGACGCATTTCCTCGTTTTTTCTGTCTGTTGTAACATCAATAAGTAGAATAATGGCACCACCGTGATTTCTTTCAATTACACCTTTCATTACCCTTGAAACATGTACAGCAATTATTCTTTCATCTTCAAGTGTAATATCAAATATACTTTCTTTTCTTATATTTATTGCCTCATCTACTGCATCAATTATATCCATATTTCTTGTATAATGAATTATATTCAAATTTTTCTGTTTATTATTACACTCAAATATTTCTCTTGCAGCATCATTTATTCCTATCACATTTTTATTATGGTCAATAAACACAAGACCGTCTTTCATATTATCAAGTATATATTCTGTTCTTCTGTTTATCTCCTTAATACTTGCCATAGCTTTATCAATTCTTTCAGACAATGTGTTTATTGCCTTGGCAATGTCATTTAATTCTCTGTATTCATAAGTTTTAAGTTTTAAGTCGCAACCACTCTGTATTTTTAAAAGTTCTGTTGTAAGCTCACTTAAAGGTTCTGTGATTTTTTTTGCTGTTCTTCTGCTGGCAAGCATAGCAAGCAAAAGAGTAATTATTGTTGTTATAATTATAGTAGGCAAAAGAGTTTTAACAAATATTAATTTATTGCTGTAGGGTATTGCCAACCTTATTATATTTTTACCATCTGCTGACCTTTTTGCGACATAAAGCATATTCATCTTTAATGAATTTGAATACCTTACATTTACTCCGGTTCTGCCTTCTTCTGCAGTTATAAATTCAGGTCTGTTGCTGTGATTTTCAGGACTGCTTAATTTCTTGTCTGTTTCAGCAATTACATTTCCGTTTTTTGATATAACTGTAATTCTTGATTTTTTTAATTGTATAAAAGGGTAAACACTGTCTATAACTGTTTGTACATCAGCTTCTGAATTGCTGTCAATACGGTTGTCCAGTTCATTTATAATGTTAATCATACTTAACTTTGTTTCATCTAAATTATAACTGCTGTATAAATATGAGAAAATTGCAGAGTAAATTGCAAGAGCCATTAATACAATTGCTACAATTCTTTTATATATTGCTTTAGACATAATATTAATCCTTACTTATCCTGTAGCCCATACCTCTTATGGTTTTTATGTAATCCCCGGCAGAGCCAATTTTTTGTCTTAGTGTTCTTATGTGTATGTCAATGGTTCTTGTTTCTCCTGTATATTCATATCCCCATATTTTATTAAGAAGTTCATCCCTTGTAACAACTCTGTTGGTATTGTCAATTAAATAAACCAACAACTCATATTCCTTAAATGTCAGCATAACATGGATGTCATTTACAAACACTTCTCTTGTGTCTGTGTTTATTTTAAGTATACCCATTTCTTTATAGTTTGTTTCAGCCTCATCATTTCGCCTTAACTGTGAACGCACTCTGGCCATAAGTTCCATAACACTGAATGGCTTAGTTACATAATCATCTGCTCCGCTGTCAAGACCGATTATTTTATCAACTTCACTATCTTTTGCTGTCAGTATAATTATAGGCAATTTTTTGTATTTACTATTTTCCCTTAGTTTTTTTACTGCCTCTGTCCCCTGCATTCCGGGAAGCATAAGGTCAAATACAGCAAGGTCAGCTCTGACATTTTTCATTGCTTCCAAGGCTTCTTCTGCTGTTTCAAAATCATATACTTTATGATTATACCCCTCAAGAGCTACCTTGATAAGTTCTCTTATACTTTCATCATCTTCTGTAATAAATATATTTTTACTCAATTAAAAACCTCCTTACAAAAGCTAAACTCACTTTACACCACCATTATACAATAATAAAACAAATTTTTATACGTTTATATGTATATTTAATGTAAAATTTAAGTAAAATATTAAATTTACTTAAATTTTACACTATTCTATCCTATTACTATATTTTCATTTTCAATTTTAACATCAGGCAGTTCTATTTGTTTATGTCTGCTGTAATAATCCATTAATCTGTCAAGATCAAACTTATTTTTATCTTCAAAATAACTGTATATATATTCAGATGCACTGTCATCGTTGTTTTTGCCTTCAAGTATTTTTTTAGGCTCATTCGCACTTACAATTATTGTATCTCTGCTTATATCAATATTTTTACTAAAGTAATTTATAAGTTCTTCATAATTATCAAAATTATTTGACAGAACAAATACCTTGTTATGACCTAAAAAAAGTTCTCCTTTTGTCTTGTTATTTATATCTGTCATTGCTTCACTGATAGAATTCCCCTTGCCGGTGTAAATATTTTCTTCGGTATTAGAACTGTCTTCGCCGCCTGCAAGCTTTGCAACTGCTGCTGTCACATCATACCCGTCATCTTTATCTATGCCTATAGCCATAACATAATCCCTGTTTTCAAGCTCATTTTTACTTTGACAGCCTGTAAGCAAAAGAGCAGTCAAAACAATAAACACATATTTACTCAATTTTGTTCCTCCTGAATATATAAATTAACGGAATTACCGCTACTGTTAAAAATCCCGCTATAATCTGCAAAAAGCAATAAGTTCTTATTGCCCTTGTCTCACCGTTATAGAATGAAGCAAATACAAATGTAAATGCCATAAGAAGCAAAGTTCCCAACCTACGGTTAATATTCATTGCTTTCATATATTCAACTGTTGTTGTAAAATAAATAAATATAGATACCAATGCACTTATTATCCATAATGATATAAATATACCTTCCTGCCTTTTTATAAAGACATTTGGCAAGTCAGTAACATACATTATTTCAAACAGAGGATATCTGACCTTGTCTGTTCCGCTTGCTCCCAATTTTCCTATTACTATGGCAGTAATAATAAAAATAAGAATAAATCCTGAAATACAGCCTTTAATAACTCCTCTGTTCTTTTCCTTTATATAAGGTTTTAAAAGTATCAATATTTCAGCTATATTTATAATAAGTCCAAGAGCACAGCCTCTTACAGCATTTGACATATTTATTCCTGATGTTAAATTACCAATTTCTATATCTGACACAGACATAGCATATACATATATAATACCTGCAACAATAAACCAAAACAACATTTGACTTATTCTTGCAATTGCTTCAATACCTTTCCATGCAGCGTATCCTGCTACAAGCACAATTATCAATACAATTTTATAAGTTACAGTATCATTAAGCATAACATTTTTTACTGCATCGGCAAGAATTTTTGTCAAAAGTATTCCTACAAGTATATTTTTAACTGAATATATAAAGCAAAGATATTTCCCTTTTTCTATATTTATATCGGAGTATACTGCAGCAATACACAGCAAAAAACCTACAGCTAAAGTAAATAGCAGCTCCCAAATGCTTTTTATAATCATAGGTATAATTAATATTTCAAAACCCAATGCAGCAATAATAATTAAAGCCTGTATTTGAGCAATTGATATTTTTCTATTCATCTGCATCCTCCTCAAGCTTTTTATAAAAGTGGGATTCTTTACGGTGTTTATATGGGAACCTGAATATAGTATCTTTTACTTTATCATACTCATTTTCATTTACTCCGCTGAATGGTGCTACGTAACTTACACCAAAGCTCTCAAGAGCAGCAATGTGCAGAAGTACAAATATAAGTCCTGTAACAAAACCAAATAAGCCTGCTATTGCTGACATAAATATTATAAAATATTTTATAAGCCTGTATGCAGAAACTAAAGCAATATTGGGAATAGCAAAACTGCATATTGCTGTAATTGAAATTATTATTACTGCCATAGGACTAACAAGATTTGCATCCACAGCAGCCTGACCAATTATTATACCACCTACAATACCAAGGGTACTTCCTATAGACGCAGGTATTCTTGTACCGGCTTCCCTTAAAGCCTCAAAAACCAATTCTAATATGACTATTTCAACTACTGTTGGCAAAGGTACTTTCTGCCTTGCTGCTGCCATAGTAAGTACAAGCTCAGTAGGAAGCATAGATGGATTGTACAGAGTTGCTGCAATATATAGCCCCGGAAGTGCAAATGCCATAAAACCTGCAATATATCTTATAATTCTTATAAATGACATTATCTCCCAGCGTTGGTAATAATCCTCTGATGCCTGATAAAAACTTGCAAGAACGGTAGGCAGCATTATTACAAATGGGCTTGTATCAAGAACTAAAACAATTCTTCCTTCCGCAAGACTTGCAGCCGCTTTATCCGGACGTTCTGTCAGCTGAAGCTGAGGAAATGGTGAATATTGATCTTTCTCCAGATACTGCTCTAAAAAGCCGCTGTCATATATCATATCAACATCAATATTGTCAATCATATTTTTTATTTTATTTACCAATCTCTTGTCAGCTATATTTTCCATATACATTATTGCTACGTCTGTCTGACTGATTTTGCCGACTTTTTTCTGTACACACTTTAAATCTGTACTTCGTATTCTTCTCCTGATAAGGACAGTATTTATTCTTATAGATTCTGCAAAAGCCTCCTGGGGTCCCTGAACTGCAATTTCCGTTTCGGGCTTATCCACACCTCTTTTAGGAAATCCTTTTGATGAAATAATCAATATTTTATCTGAATTTTCAATCAATATCAGGGTATTTCCGCTCATTACTTCAAGTATAGCATCATCAATGTTTTTAGCTTCCTTTATGTCTGCTGTAGTAACGCCCCCGTTTACAAGCAAATCATAAGGCTGTGAAAAATCAACCTCTTTATTCGGAGGTGAAATTCTGACACTGACCATAAAATTCTTAATTATTTCTTCTTCAAGCAAATTACGGTTTACCATATCATCAATGTATGTTATAAAGACATTTATTTCTCTGTGTGCACCTACAGGAAATTCTCTTTTAACAATGTCGCCCCAGTCCTTGAATTTATCTTCAACATATTTTTTGTTTTCTTTATAGGACATAAAAAAATCACCCCTATTTTATTTTTACAAATAAAGGTGATTTTATTCAGTATTTATTATCTTATTAAATTAAAATAAATTAATACAATAATACCTAAAGCTATTCTGTAATAACCGAAAATTTTAAAACTGTTCTTTTTAATATAGCTTAATAAGAACTTAATAGCCAGTACAGATATAATAAACGATATCAACATACCAACAATAAGCATTACAAATTCATAAAGGTTTGGCACACCAAACTTAACAAGTTTTAACAAACTGGCACCAAACATAACCGGTATAGCAAGGAAAAATGTAAATTCGGTAGCAACATATCTTGTAGTACCAAGTAACAAACCACCTATAATAGTTGAGCCTGAACGGGATGTACCCGGAATAAGTGATAGTACCTGAAACAAGCCAATACCAACAGCAGTTTTTAATGGCAGCTTGTCTAAATTTTTACACTTAATACTGTCTTTGCTTCTTTTGCTTTCTATAACTATAAATGCCACACCATATACAATAAGGGCTATTGCTACAACTGTTGGATTAAAGAAATGCTCATCCATCCAATCATCAAGCAAAAGTCCGATTACTGCTGCAGGAATGCAGGCAATAATTACTTTCAGCCATAAGTTCACAGTATTCATTTTTTCATTCTCTGTCTTCTTTTTATCAAATGGGTTAAGCTTGTTAAAATATATAACAACTACCGCCATAATTGCACCTAACTGAATAACTACATTAAACATCTCCATAAATCTGTCTGTACTTATATATCCTATAAGTTCCTGAATGATTATAAGATGTCCTGTACTGCTTATGGGAAGCCATTCGGTAATGCCCTCCACAATACCTAAAATTATCGTTCTAATTAAATCATGTAAAAACGTTATCATAACTATCTCCTTATTTTGTATTGATTGTTATTATTCTTTCTGTGTTATCCCAACTTACATCAGCACCTAATGCCTCAGATACAGCCCTTAAAGGAACCATACTCCTGCTGTTAATTATCTGTGGCTTTACTTCCATTATTATAGTATCTTTTTGATTAATTAGCAAGACTTTTTCACCTATTACAAAAGAAATTTCGGTTCCGTTTCTAACCGCTCTGACCTGTTGTGTATCATTATTCCAGTAAACATCAGCACCTAATGCCTCAAATATCTTCCTAAAAGGTACTAATGTTCTGCTGTTTTGTATAATTGGTTTCTGGTCAAATTCTATTGTTTTGCCATCTGCAATAACCATAATATCGTTAGTATTATTGACAGGCTTAGTAACTGTTTCAGCTTTTTCTGTAGTAGCTTCTGTTGTATTCTCATGTACAATTGTTGACGTTTCTGGGGCAATTGTATTAACTGAATTTGATACTATATTTTTTAAATACGGCAAGTTGTTTACAAACTTATATCTAAAATGTATTTCACCTGTTACTTTGTCTATAGACTTATTTAGAGACATTTGTTCGCTTATAGCTTTGCCGTTATACCACGGACTGGAAGAACCTACACCATCACATTTGTAATCTGCAAGCCCTACATACAGTTTTGTACTGCAATCCTTAAGTGTATCTGCCCACCAAGTTACAGCTTCTTTATAATCTATTGTTTTGTTGCCTATTTCCCAGTAAATCTGAGGAGCAATATAGTCAACCCACTCATTTAAAGCCCACTTTCTGGTGTCAGCATAATTCTTGTAATAGGATTCTGAACCAAATGTATTACTGCCCATCGGATTGTTCTTCTTATTTGCCCAAACACCTACAGGACTAATACCAAATTCAACATTACTGTCAAGACTTACTATTTTATTATGTAATTTTTCTACCATTGTATCTACATTTAATCTTCGCCAATCTTCTTTGTTAAGACCGTTTCCATAAACAGCATAGCTTTTTGAATCGTCAAAATTTGTACCGGGATAGAAATAATCATCCATATGTATACCATCTATTTTATAATTTTTTATTATTTCTTCAACACCCGAAATAACCAAATTCTGCACTTCAGGTAATGCAGGGTCAAAATACAGCTTGCCTTCATATTGTACAACCCATTCTGGGTGCTGTCTTGCAGGACTGCTGTGAGCAAGACTTTCTGTCGTAATTCCTGCTGTATTTGTAACTCTGTAAGGATTTATCCATGCGTGCAGTTTCATACCCTTGCTATGAGCCTGTTTTATCCAGTACTCAAGAGGATCAAAACCGCCCTCAGGTGCTGTTCCCTGGGAACCTGTAAGTCTTTGGCTCCATGGATATATCTTTGATTTATAAAAGGCGTCAGATTCAGGCCTTACCTGCAAAAATATATCTGTTATTCCCATATTGGCACAATTGTTTATTATTTCATCTGCTTCACTTTTAAGCTTGGACGAATTTGTTGTGCCTGTCTGGGGGTAATCAAGATTAAGGGTTGTGGATACCCATATTCCCGACATTCTGTCACTTTTTCTATTATTCACATTATCTGTAGTTTCTGCTGATATTTTTACTGTATTTGTATTTAAATTAATTATCTGAAAGACAAGTATAATAGATAAAAATACAGTAACTAAATATTTTTTATTCATTTTCACCCTCCTTAATATAGTCAAGCCATTTTTTCAGTTTTGCCTCCTGACCATTATCACTAAGCTCGTAATACTTTTTACCAACAAGCTCATCAGGCAAATACTGTTGTTTAACATAATGGTTTGGATATTCATGTGCATATTTATATCCTATGCCATGTCCCAGCTTATTAGCACCGGGATAGTGGGAATCTCTCAAATGATTAGGCACACCTGACGTCTTAATATTTTTAACATCTTCAAACGCTTTATCTATAGATATAATAGCCGAATTACTTTTTGGCGAACAGGCAACATAAGCAGCAGCCTGTGCCAAATTTATTCTGCACTCAGGCATCCCCAGATAGCTCACAGCCTGTGCTGCAGCATTTGCAACTACAAGTGCCATTGGATTTGCATTACCTACATCTTCTGATGCACATATTACTATACGCCTTGCCACAAATTTCGGATCTTCCCCTGCATAAAGCATTTTTGCAAGATAATACACAGCTGCATCAGGGTCAGATCCTCTCATACTTTTAATAAAGGCGGAAATTGTGTCATAATGATTATCTCCCTCTTTATCATAATTCAGAACTCTCTTTTGTATGCACTGCTGGGCAGTTTCCATATCTATATGTATTTTGCCTTCAAAGTTTCTTTCTGTAGTAAGCACTGCCAACTCAATTGCGTTTAAAGCAACTCTTGCATCACCGTTTGCCGTATCTGCAATGAAATACAGTGCATCACTGTCAATTTCTCCGTTATATATACCAAGTCCTTTATTTTTATCATCTAAAGCTCTTTTTAATATTGTTTTAATATTTTCTGTTGTAAGATGCTTTAATTCAAAAACAATACTTCTTGATACAAGAGCCTTATTTACCTCAAAGTAAGGATTTTCAGTGGTTGCCCCTATTAACACAATAGTCCCGTCTTCAACAAAGGGAAGAAGAGTATCCTGCTGAGTTTTATTAAAACGGTGTATCTCATCGATAAAAAGAATTGACTTCCTGCCATATCCTCCAAGAAGAGTTTTAGCCTTATCAATTGTATCTGTTATATCCTTTTTGCCTGCTGTTGTAGCATTTATCTGCATAAATTCACTTTTTGTACTGTTTGCAATAACCCTGGCAAGGGTCGTTTTGCCTGTACCCGGCGGACCATATAATATAATAGAAGATAACTTGTCGGCTTTTATTGCTCTGTAAAGCAATGTATTTTCACCTACAATATGTTCCTGTCCGACAAACTCTTCAAGTGTCTGAGGTCTCAGCCTTGCAGCAAGAGGGCTTTCGTTTTTTAGTTTTTTTTCTGTCTGATATTCAAATAAATCCATAATCCCAAATCCTTGTATTCATATACATTCTGCAAACAATATTTAAATAATAATACATCTTTAATTAAAAATCAAGCAAATAACAGACGAATTAAGAAATGATTAATTTTTTAATTTACAGCTGTTATTAGCTATTAAATAGTACTTTTCAAATCAACTTTGGTACCCATACTTTCAAAAAACACATAAATTTTACTTCATAAAAAATACTGCAAAATTAAGCAAAGTAATATCATGACCTCTGAAATAGACAGTATTCTTTAAATAATATTTCTATTTCAATAGAATTATTTAAATTCAGAAACATCCCATATTTCACTGCACACATCTCTATAGAATTCAGGCTCGTGACAAACCATAATTATAGTACCTTTAAATTCCTTTAAAGCTCTCTTAAGTTCTGCTTTTGCATCTACATCTATATGATTTGTAGGCTCATCAAGTACAAGTATATTGCTTTCTTTATTCATAATTTTACACAATCTTACTTTTGCCTGCTCGCCGCCGCTTAGTACATAGACTTTACTTTCAATTTGGTCGGTTGTAAGCCCGCACTTTGCAAGCAAACTTCTAACCTCCCCCTGATTTAATGAAGGAAATTCATTCCACACATCATCAATACAAGTATTTGTATTATCCTCTTTAAGTTCTTGTTCAAAATAACCGATAAATTGGTTTCCTCCAACATTTACGTTACCTGATATAGGCTTAATCTCCCCTAACAAACTTCTCAAAAGGGTTGTCTTTCCTATGCCGTTTGCACCTACAACAGCTATTTTACTTCCTCTTTCAACAGTAAAGTTTATAGGCTTAGTCAAAGGTTTATCATAACCTATAACAAGATTAACAGCCTCAAAAATAAGTTTATCAGAGGTTCTGGCAGTTTTAAAATCAAACTGTGGTTTTGGCTTTTCCTTTGCAAGCTCAATTATATCCATTTTTTCAAGTTTTTTCTGTCTTGCCCTTGCCATTCCGGCAGTTGCAACTCGAGCTTTATTTCTTGCAATAAAATCCTGAAGTTCATTTATTTCATTCTGCTGTTTATTATAAGCTGCTTCCAGCTGTTTTTTACCTAACTCATATAACCTTAAAAACTCATTGTAATCACCTACATATCTTGTAATATGAGCATTTTCAACATGATATATAATATTTACAACTTCATTTAAAAATTCCATATCGTGCGATATAAGTATAAAAGCATTTTCATAATTAAGAAGATACTCTTTAAGCCATTGAATATGTTCTTCATCAAGGTAATTTGTAGGCTCATCGAGAAGAAGAATATCAGGATTTTGAAGAAGCAGCTTACCTAATAATATTTTACTTCTTTGACCTCCTGAAAGCTCATCTACATCCTTATCCAAACCGATTTCTGTAAGCCCAATACCTCTTGCCACTTCCTCAACTTTAGTATCTATCATATAAAAATCACTTGTATCAATTATATCCTGAAGCTCTGCCGCATCCTCCATCAGCTTCTCAACATCTGCATTTTCATCAGCCATTTTAGCATAAGTCTGATTAAGCTCTTCTTCTATTTTAAAAAGATATTCAAAAGCTGTTTTTAAAGTATCTCTTACACTTACTCCTTTTTTCAGCTCCGCATGTTGGTCCATATATCCAACTCTGACCCTTTTAGCCCATTCAATTATTCCGTCATCAGGCATAAGCTTATTAGTTATTATTTTCATAAATGTTGACTTTCCTTCACCATTTGCACCGATAAAGCCAACATGTTCACCTTTATTTAGTTTAAAAGAAACATCTTCATATATAACTCTGCCGCCAAATACATGGCTCATATTTTTAACTGTCAATATACTCATAAACTACTCCTTAGTATTATATTCAATTTATTATATCTTATTTTTACAATAAACTCAACTGTTTTGGACAATTGTAATCAATTAGAGACATAATTTAAATTTAATATTGAAAACTTTATACTTTTATTATTTTGATATATAAAAACCTCCAAACTGACTTTTATTTAATTTATCAGTTCAGAGGTTTATACATTTTTTATTAATAGAAGTTAATTTTAAATATTAAATTTTTACAGACTTAGTACAACTCAAAATTAGAATCTTTGTATATCATTTTTCTTAAATAATCTCCTATTCCGGTCTTAATCAGATTTGATATATACCTATCATCTTTTTATAAAATCATATTAAGTATATTAAATTCTTCCATCAGAACAGTAAATTTACATTTTCAGTTAGCTTTAAAGCAAACACTCTAAAAAAGTCTTGTACTCCCTCAGGCAATAAATATACAATCCAGGAACATTCAAATCTATATATATAATCATCAGGTAAATATTCATTATCATTAGTATTTGAAAATCTTCTTACAGGATAAATAGGTCTTATTTTATAATCAGATATTAAAACTTCATGTGTTTTTTCATCATAATCAAATTTTCCATAATAAACAAATAAATAAAATATAAAATCACAACAATAATAACAATAAGTATTCTTGCAATCTTTTTCATAGTATTCTCCTTTAGTAAAATAAAAGGTAGTGTTAAATTCTCGTTTTTGTATAATAAATTTTCTGAATAATCCCCCATATTATAAAGAGGAAAATATATTAACCATATATATTAATATTTAGAAACATAACCCTATAAATTTTCATAAGTCTATATAATAACCCTGATTTTATATTTATCCACACTTTATGTAAAAATTTAATTTTCTGTAATACCAATTATTGAGTTTATAAAATTATACATATTATCACTTACTTTTCGTACACTTTCATCTTTTATACAACCATCATAGTAATTTCCATCTTACTAATCCAATTGTTTCCAATGCTTTAAAATACTTCTTTACAATCTTTACTGTTTCCGTCCATGAAATATTCTTTTAATGTTCATACGCCTCTAATTGTAAACAAAGAATTCAAATCTTAGAATAAATCTTTTTGAAAAGAAAGATTTCCAAATTCTTTTTCTATAGGGTACAATATTCTTATTTTATAGCGATTTACAAGAAGGATATTTCCATTTATAATTTCTTTATCATCTGTATACAAAACATATTTATTATATGCACCTAAAGGATCACCATTAAATCCTGTAAACTTAAATAACATATTAATCATCCTATGATTATCTTTTATATAATAAATATTTCTTCCTTGACTATCATATAAAACATCAAAATCAATATCTGTAGACGAACCTACTTTAACTATCATATAATTTTTTGTAGTATCAATATCCTGTACATCAACAGCAATTGCAACAGGTGACAAAAGATAACCAAAATATTAAGACAAACAACAACATTATTTTATGCTTTCTTATAAAGTTTCTCATTTAGCTAATCACACCCCATCACAATAAAACAACCTTCCGTTAAGTTATTCTGTCAGTCTGCAAAAATTGCCTTAATAAACACAAATACCAAATTAATACAAAATCTACTCTATTTTATATAAATTATACCAAAGAATTAATTTAAACTTATAAGTATTATAATAATGATACACTATTTTCGACAAAAAATCAATACAAATGAATTTTTAAACATAAAAAAACTGTACCCCTGAATAATTTCAAGGATACAGAATAAATTATTTTTTTTATTCAATTGTAGTTATAAACATTGCATCTCCAAACGAGAAAAACCTGTATTTTTCTTCAACAGCACATTTATAAGCATTAAGAACATTTTCTCTTCCTGCCAATGCACTCACAAGCATAATAAGAGTAGATTCAGGCAAATGAAAATTTGTAATAAGATTATCTACTATTTTAAACTTATATCCAGGATATATAAATATATCTGTCCAACCACTGCACGCTTTTATATGCCCGTTTTCATCTGCAATTGATTCAAGTGTTCTTGTACTTGTAGTACCAACAGTGATTATCTTTCCGCCGTTTTTTCTTGTCTTATTAATAATATCAGCATTTTCCTTATCTATCATATAAAATTCAGAGTGCATTTTATGGTCATTTATATCATCAGCCTTAACAGGTCTGAAAGTTCCAAGCCCAACATGAAGTGTAAGTCTTGCAATATTAACACCTTTATCTTCCAATTGCTTCATCAATTCAGGTGTAAAATGAAGTCCTGCTGTTGGAGCAGCAGCTGATCCCTCATTTTTTGCATATACTGTCTGGTATCTATTTTTGTCCTCTAATTTTTCGTGTATATAAGGCGGCAAAGGCATCTCACCAAGCTTGTCTAAAAGTTCCTCAAAAATACCCTCATAATTAAATTTAACAATTCTATTTCCATCTTCTAAGACTTGAATAATTTCTGCTTCCAATAATCCTTCGCCAAATTCGATAATATGCCCCGGGCGAGCCTTTTTGCCAGGATACACAATAGTTTCCCACGTATCATTTTCATTTCTCTTTAAAAGCAGGATTTCAACTCTTGAGCCTGTATCCTTTCTTGCTCCAATTAATCTGGCAGGCAGTACCTTTGTTTCATTTATTACTATGCAGTCACCTGCTGAAATCATATTAACAATATCCTTAAATACTTTATGTTCTACCTTACCCGTTTTTTTATCAAGAACCATAAGCCTTGAAGAAGACCTGTCCTTTAAGGGTGTCTGAGCAATAAGTTCCTCAGGCAAATCAAAATTAAAATCACTTTTTAACATTATAACAAACCTTCCTTACTTTATTTCTACACCTGTGTAGTAAAATTTCAAAATATCAGTAAAACTATATCCGGCTTCAGCCATACCCTTAGCACCATACTGGCTCATACCTGCATTATGCCCGTTTCCTTTTCCTATAAACGTAATTGTACCCGGTGTACCTACAGCTGTGCTGTTTTCTCCCGAATTTAACTTTTGAGAACCATTACTGCTTTCTATTACAAAAGAACTTCCTAAAGGACCTTTCCTTCCGTCTTTATTTTGAGCATGCACATTATTATCTGCTTCTTTTGCAACTCCTTTTGAATCGATAATATATACAGAATTTCCACTGTTATTTACCTGTTCACCGCTTATAACTTTAAAATTCCTTGAAAAAAGACTGCCGCCATTAGTTGATGAAAATGCAGTTCTTATTTCATCATTAGTAATTGTTTTTTGCCCCTGAGAACCATTAAAAGTCAATGATTTAACAAGACCATTTTCATTATACTGTGCACTTACAGTTATAACATTACCTATATTATAGCCCCTTGCTGCACACATATTTGTGAGCTCAGAATATGTAAACTTTCTTTCCCATTCTTTATATTCTTTTTCATATATATCAGCTTTTCCTTTTAAATATGGTGTATCATTTCCCCATACATCAGCACCGTCAAATGTAGCTCCGCCATCAGACGAAAAATACACAGCATCTATTGGAGAATTGTCATAATATATACAAAGTCCCTTTGTTTCATTAACGGCAGCTATGCCCTGTTCAGTTTCTTTGCTTGTTCCGTTGTAATCCTGACAATGGACACCATCACACACGTCATAAATATTATGCTTTCCCTTGTTTCTTTCAAGATAAGTCCTTGCAGCAACAGCCTGAGCTTTTTGTGCCTCCTTGCTCCATGATGACGGCATTTCCGAATTTATAACACCGTAAAGGTATTTCTCTTCATCTATAATATTTATAGCTGTTAATGTGTTTTCTTTGCGATATATTTCAATATAGTCTCTGTAATTACCTGAACCCACACCTATAACACCATCCTTGGAATTCACCCTTACAGGACTTGAACCATCAGCAATAAACTTATAACTGCCGTCAACAGCAAAACCAACACAATAATTGCCTGTATTTATCACAGGAGCATTGTTAAGTTTCTTGCCGTCTGTTCTTACATATATTGTCCACCCTTTGTCAGTGAGAGCAGGTATACAGCTAAAACCTGTATATTCTCCAAGACCTTTATTTGCCTCAGAATATGTACTGAAATACTTGCCTGTATTGTAATAAGTGCCTGTAATAGGTTTAACTGTATAAGTACCGCTTATACTATATTTATCGCCTTCGCCGATTCCGACTTCCATTATATCGTCATTTATTGTTATTTGAGATACATTCTTAAAACTCTTTTCAAGACCTACTCTGACAGTATCCCCATAGGCATTTACTACAGATAAATAACAGCCTATAGCTAAAAATACAGTCATAAATGCACATTTTAATTTTTTCACAAAACCACCTCACAATATAGTATACAATAATACAAGTTTTTTTTCCATAAGCTTTCAAAAAAATAATAAAAACGTAACATTTCACTAAAAACTTTGTATTTATTATTTATTTAATATTACATCTGTAATATTAAATTGTCAAGTA
>CAJKOJ010000024.1 GCA_905201505.1 uncultured Eubacteriales bacterium
ATATTATTACTGCCATCAAAGTTTTTATTAACCACTAGTAATCGCTTACTTTTATATAAAATTGCATAAATATTTTTATTAGATAACTTTTTTACAATTGTTTTAATTTTTGTTTTAGTTTTTTCCATAGCTATCCCTCATCTTTCTTTGATAATGTGATGTGAATTGAGAGCAATGAACGATAAGGTGAGTGTGATGAATAGCTATGACGAAAAAATGTTCATTACCAGTAATTTTTATTTGTCAAAATTTGTTAATGACCGTAAATTAATTATACAATATTCGACAAATAACGTCAATACTTTTTTTGCATTTTATAAAATTTATAACTCCCCTTTCACAATACATACCTCCTTGCAAGTGGCTATTGGAAAGGAGTAATATATGAGAAATCCAAATGGATACGGAAGTGTTATTGATTTAGGAAAAAACAGAAGAAATAGATATGCTGTCAGAATTACAGATACATATTCTCCATCTTCCAATGGAAACTTTATACAAAAATACAAGTACATAGGATATTATTCTAATAGGAAAGAAGCGAATCAAGCACTTGCCAAGTACAATAACAGTCATACACCGACAAAATATGTAGATATAACCTTTAAAGAAGTATGGGAACTGTGGTGTAACAAAAACTTAACTGAACGGAAGTCTGCCCGTCATAGGTCTTATTCTGCAGCTTTTAGCAAATGCTCAGCTATTCATGATACTAAGATGACAGATATACGCCTTAATGACCTTGAAAATATTATAGACAGCTATGCAGGTTCCTCTATGTCCACACTTAATAATATAAAGATAGTTCTGAATTCAGTATTTATATGGGCACTCCAAAACGACGTAATAAATAAAAACTATGCCGAATTTATAAAAATCACAGATTTTAAAAAGGTTGAAAGCCACAAGAAGTTTCAACCCGATGAAATATCGCCTTTATGGGAAGATAAACTTGAATACAAGATCATACTTATGTATATTTACACAGGCTGTCGCCCGATTGAACTTATTGACCTTAATAAAGCAGATGTACACCTTGATAAGCAATACTTTCATATTTCAAAGTCAAAAACACCTGCAGGTATTCGTAATGTCCCTATAGCCGATAAAATACTTCCCTTTTTCGAGCACTATATGGCAACTACACCGGGCAAAAAGCTCTTGCCTATTAAGTACAAGGATTTAAGAACTTTCTACTCTGTCAGGTTTCCTAATCATACGCCTCATGATACGCGAAGTACTTTTATATCACTTATGACTACCGCAGGTGTACAAGAGGTAGTTATTCAAAAAATAGTAGGACACTCAGGCGGCAATGTCACCCGAGATGTGTATACTCAGCTTGATCTTGAACTACTTTTAAAAGCAGTCAATAAATTATAAAATCTTTTATTTGTATATTGCGTGTATATTGTGAGTATATTGTGTGTATATTATAAAGAAAAAATTACGTAAAGTTACGTAATTTTAGCAATTTCCTTTTTATATAAAAATTATTAGTAAATACAAGTAATACAGCAATATAGACGTAGAAAAGATTAAGTAACACCGTAAATCAAAACCATAAAATTTTAATTAAATTTTAATTTTCACTTAATTCATTATTAACATTTATATTGTATTATAATATTGTGGCTGAGGTTTTTGCCCCTAATTCTTTCCTCAGCCCTCATTGCCGGAGTCTTTTGTAACTCCTCTTTTGTGGCTCCGGCTTTAAGTTAAATTTCCTTTTTTTATTAACAAAACAGCTGCCGCAAATACAACTGTTCTTTCAGTTTTTGCAGCAGCTGTTTTTATTATGTATACTTTATGTATACTTTCTTCTTACTTGTCTTTATGTATAGCTTGTCTATTAGTACTTACTTATCTTTATTTACTAATTTATTTATTCATTTTAATTCGTTTTTCAGTCCTTTTTAAAAGAAAGCATAAACCTAATATTATAATATAATTCATTAACCCAACTATTAATACAACATTTCTGTAAAATTTAAAATTTGATATTTTCATAATATACTCCAAAGGAATTGCTGCACCTATTACATAATTTTCACCGTTTTTTTCAACATTTTTCCACGAAACCATTTCTTCGCCGTATTTGTTATTTTTAGTAATATATGCCGTGCCCTCATCCTTAAAAATAATATCAGTCATATCCCCGACAATTTCTGTTCCGCTTTGCATAGAATAGTCATTGAACAACTCTCTTGTTGTGGAGTTTTTATAACTCTCTGTAGTTTTTAAGTC
Organism: uncultured Eubacteriales bacterium; assembly: GCA_905201505.1. Taxonomy (GTDB): domain Bacteria; phylum Bacillota; class Clostridia; order Lachnospirales; family CAG-274; genus Gallispira. Next base: position 2,248 of record CAJKOJ010000024.1, read on the forward strand.
CATTTCATATATGACCATATTCCCTTTATATAAAAATCCGTATATATTATTAAATTTAAGCAGTTTGTCAATAGCCTCCGGATTTTCAGTATCCTTTTGAGGAAGGTCTTCAAATCTCATTTTTACATAATCAAGTAAGTCCTCCTGATGGCTTTCATAAAATTTGAGCATTCTTGAAAACCCATTTTTTACTATCACATAATTAATAGCTGTACTCGTTATAACATAAAGTATACAAAAAACAATAAATATATTTTTCACTTTCATTTTCATCTCTCCAAATAATATATAAACCGATACTCATCTTTCATTATAAATGATTTATATAAATTTGTAAAGCCAAAGATGAATTATTTGTTAATTTGTTAACAGTTTATTTTTAAAAGAATTTTAGTTTTATTTAGTTTTATATTGAAAGTTTAATCTCTCACAACTATTCAGATATGATTTCTGTTATCTCTTTTATTTCTTTTTTGGCTTTTATCAGGCATTCTTTAATCTTGTCAGAAAAAACACCGCATTCATCGTTAAGTATCATTTTACAAGCTGTATCAGCATTATATGATTCCTTGTATACTCTTTTGCTTACTAGTGCATCATATACATCAGCAAGTGCCACAATTTGTGCAGATATTGGTATTTCTTCCCCTGCCAGTCCACAGGGGTACCCCTTTCCATCATACCTTTCATGATGATATTTAGCTATGTTAAAACAATATCTCCTGAATTTTTCATTTCCTTTAAATGCAATTTTATTTACAATTTCAGCACCCAATGTTGTATGCCTTTTCATTATTTCCATTTCATCATCATCAAGAGAACCTTTCTTCTGCAAAATTTTATCAGGTATAGCTATCTTTCCTATATCGTGCATCGCAGAAGTTATTTCTATTATTTCCGCATCGTCCGCTGTTATTCTATACTCAGGATATAATTCCATTATATGTTTTAAAATTACAGCAGTATATTCCCTTATCCTTCTTATGTGTCCCCCGGATTCCATATTTCTGAATTCAACTATAGAACTTAATGTCTCAACAATCTCTCTGTTAATATTTTTAAGCACCATCATATCTTTTTTTATTTGTTCGGTTCTTTTATTCACAAGCTGTTCCATGTTATTATTATGCTCATATAGTTTAACCGCATTTTGAATTCTTTTTTTCAAAATATATTCATTAAAAGGCTTTGTAATTACTTCGTACGCTCCCAATTCATACGCCTTTATTTTCTCCTCCATATTATTTTCTGTAATAAAAATTATAGAAAACAATTCATTTTCTCTTTTATATTTTAAATCCATAAAAAGCTGCATATTATTTGTAATGACTATAACCAATTTAGTTCTATTCTTATTTATATAGTTTAATGCTGCCTTATACTCACAAATTCTTTTGATTTTATAATCTTCAGTCTTTATTTCCGATAACTCAATTTTGTTCTTATTTTCAACATCCGCAATTAAAATAATTCCCTTATTCATAAATCCCCCTGATTTATTAAAACATTATATTAGATATTTTTCCCTTATGCAAAAAACAATATCATCATCAATCTTTAAACCCTCTTTTATATATCCCTCAGCACTGCCATACTCACTTTCCATATAATTATACAGAGTATCAAAGTATTCTCTGTTTACACCCATCATATATTCCGCTGCTATTCTTGTATCATTTATCCCTGTCAGCCTTTTTGCAGTTTCTGCAAAATGTGCAATGTTTTTTTCAGCAAATTCATTTGTTTTTATATAATCTTCAAATATTTCTTCCTTTTCAAATCCCAATATAGTAAGAACCAATATTGCAGCAGCACCTGTTCGGTCTTTACCTGCACTGCAATTCCACAGCACTGCTCCATCATCTTTATCCGCCAAAACTTTTATAAAATTATAATATGCTTTCTTTGCTGTATCAGATGCCACTATTTGTTTATAAATTTTGCTCATATAAATTTTTGCTGCATCATTTCCTTCAGAAATTATAGTTTTGACCATATCTTCAAGGCTGTTTCCGTCTCTCGTTATACCCATAACCTCTGCATTAAAAACAGGAAAATGAAAATATACTATTCCCCTCCACACAGGATTTGGTGTTTCCTCTATTTCCACATCAGTTCTTAAATCAACAATCTTTTTCAGGTTGTATTCATTTATAAGTATATTTTTATCTCTTTTACTGCATGCAGACAATTCTCCGCTTCTTAAAAGCATTTTTTCTTTTATTTTTTTCCCGTATTTATTTATAAAGCCACCCATATCTCTTGTATTTATTGGACCGTCAAGTTCAATTCTTTTTATTATCATTTATTTCACCTCATCAACTATTTTATAACCAATGCCTGTGTATGTCAAATTAAGTTTAACAGCAAGCCCTCAATTGTCAACCAATTTTAAATAAATTAGTTGACAATTTTAAATTTTACTGTTATACTCTATAATTAAGGAGAGTGATAAAATGAAATTAACAACTAAAGAAATGGTTATTACAGCAATTTTTTCAGCTGTATTCTGCATCCTTGGACCAATAACAATTCCTATAGGTCCAATACCTATTAGCCTTACCAACTTTGTTATTTACATAAGCATTTACATACTTGGTGCAAAAAACGCATCCTTAAGCTATTTAATATATCTGCTTCTTGGTGCTGTAGGTCTTCCTGTTTTTTCCGGTTATGCCGGCGGACTTGGCAAACTTATCGGTGCTACAGGAGGCTATCTGGCAGGCTTTATACTTACCTCAATTGTAAGCGGTATAATTGTTGAAAGATTTTATAATAACAAATTTATTTCAATATTGGGTATGCTCCTTGGTCTTGTAATAGCCTATGCCTTCGGCACAATGTGGTTTGCTGTTTTAAACGGCGATAAAACTTTAATTGAAATACTCAAACTATGTGTAATTCCGTTTATATTCTTTGACTTTATTAAAATACTGACTGCCGCCTTTTTAGGACCAATTTTAAAAACAAAAATTTCTGCCGTTATAAAGTAGTTATAACTGACAGTTTCATTAATCCATACATTTAATAAAAAAGGCTGTATAAAGTCTTTAATGCAGCATTTCAGCATTAAAGACTTTTACAGCCGTTATTTTTGTTCTTTTATTTTTTCCGCCAAATCCGTAAGATATACCCATCTATCCATTTTTTCAGCCAGCTTATCTTCAAGCTCATTTTTCTCTTCTGTGAGCTCTTGAAGTTTTGAATATTGACTTGCATTTTTTTTCATTTCATCATTAATCTGTGAAATCTTTCCTTCAAGCTCTTCAATTTCATCATCTATAACAGCAAATTCTCTTTCCTCATTATAGGACATCTTAAGTCTTTTTTCACCCTTGTCCCACTTTTTTTCTTCCTTCTTTTCAGCCTTAATTTCTTCTCGCGGCTTTTGTACTGACAGATAATCAGTATATCCACCTTCATACTGCTTTATCTTACCATTTCCTTCAAAAGCAAAAATTCTATCAACACATTTATCAAGAAAATATCTGTCATGGCTTACTGTAATTACAGCACCATCAAATCCTTCAAGGTAACTTTCAAGTATTGTAAGAGTTTCAATATCAAGGTCATTTGTAGGTTCATCAAGGAAAAGAATATTGGGAGCAGACATAAGAACCCTCAATAAATAAAGCCTTCGCCGCTCTCCTCCCGACAACTTGCCAATAGGCGAGTACTGCATTTCACCGTCAAATAAAAAGCGTTCAAGGAGCTGTGATGCAGAAATTTTGCCGTCACGGGTATTGATATATTCCCCTACATCCTTTATGTAGTCTATCACCCTCTGTTCCTCAGACATATGCCCATTTTCCTGTGAAAACAGTCCTATTTTTACAGTTTCGCCAGTTACCACACTTCCTCTGTCAGGCACTGTCATACCTGTAAGAATATTTACAAGTGTGGATTTTCCGCAGCCGTTGGGACCTATTATGCCTATTCTGTCATTCTTCAGCACAATATAACTGAAGTCTTTTATAAGCACATTATCACCAAATGATTTTGATATATTTTCTGCCTCAATAGTTTTTCTGCCAAGTCTTGAAGAAAGTCCTGCAATTTCAACTGACTGCTTTTTCTGAGGACCTGAAAGATTTGAAACTTCTTCAAATCTTTCAAGCCTTGCCTTTTGCTTTGTTGACCTTGCCTGAGCACCTCTTCTCACCCATTCAAGCTCTGTCCTTAGGAAGTTCTGCCTTTTTCTTTCATTGGCAATCTCCCTTTCCTCTCTTTCGTCCTTTAATTCAAGAAACTTACTGTAATTACCATCATAAGTATACATTTTCCCCTTGTCAAGCTCAATTGTTTTATTTACAACTCTGTCAAGGAAATACCTGTCATGAGTAACCATTATTAAAGCTTTTGCAGTTTTTTTCAAGTTAGCTTCCAACCACATAACAGTGTCATTATCAATGTGATTTGTGGGCTCATCAAGTATAAGCAAATCCACAGGCGAAATCATAGCTGCAGCAAGGGCAACTCTTTTCCGCTGTCCTCCGGATAACTCTGAAGCAGGTTTATAATATTCTGTAATACCAAGCTTTGTAAGTATAGATTTGGCTTCACTTTCTTCACTTGGATTTGATATTAAACAAATTCTGTTCATATAATCCATTACAGTCTCATTGTTTTCAAAGACAGGTATCTGAGGTAAGTATCCAACTCTCAGCCCGTTCATTTTTACAACGCTTCCGCTGTCAGGCTCTTCTTCTCCTGCTATTATTTTCAGCAGTGTAGACTTGCCTGTGCCGTTTACGCCTATTACACCTATTTTATCCGTATCTTCAATTCCAAATGTAAGATTGTCAAAAATCAGCTTTTCACCAAAAGACTTGCTCAACTTTTCAACTGATAAAAAATTCATAATTAATAAGTTCCTACTTCAATACTTTCTATAATAACATCCTCTAACGGCTTGTCCATATCATCCTTTTCAACTGCTGCAATAGCGTCGACAACTTCCATACCTTCATAAACCTGACCAAACACAGTATATCCAAGATCAAGAGGAGGGTATCCACCGTTTTTAGAATATTCGTCTATAACTTCCTTAGGGAAAACATCAGCAATTGTAAGATCTTTTCCATCCTTACCCTTAAATGTAGTATTGCCGTTTTGATAAATTCCGTTTTTATCAGTACTGCTAAACATTTGTCCCCACTGTTGTCCCTGATCATTCTGTACAATATAGAACTGACTTCCATTTGTATCAGGGCCGGCATTAGCCATACACAAAGCTCCTCTGAAACTTCTTAAGTCAAGAGATACCTCGTTTTCAAAAGGTGCTTTCCAAATGCTTTCACCGCCTGCACCTGTTCCCTCAGGGTCGCCTCCCTGTATCATAAATTCATTTATAACTCTGTGAAAAGTTACACCGTCATAGTATCCGTCTTTAGAGTGTGTTACAAAATTTTCTACTGCTTTAGGTGCATATTCAGGGAAGAACCAAACCTTTATATCTCCCTTATTAGTATGAATTGTGGCAATTGTATCACCTTTTTTTACTCCTTCAAGCTGTGGAAGAGAGTTAAACGCTTCAATTGTCTTTCCTCCGTTATTTTCATCTTCTACACTTACACCATTATCAGCATTGTTATTATCTGTAATATTTTTGTTACATGCTGTAAAGCTTACTGCAAGCATAGCCAAAGTTAAACCAAGCATTACCTTTTTTTTCATAGTTATTATCCCCTTTTAATTTAATTTGGATACAAAATCCATTATATTAATGATATTTAATAATTGTTTTTTTGTCAAGTATTAAAGCCAAACTAAATAAAAATTTAATAAACCTACCTTAATATATTGCTTAAAAGTGCAGCCTCATTTATTATATTGTTTTCAGTTGTATAATTACAGCATTCATTATAATCCTTTAATGCCTCAAATAAACTGTCAGCAATAACCTCAGACATATTCATTACTACAGACAATCTTGTACTCTGAAGCTGCATAATTCCGTTACAGCTCCATTTATTTACAATTCCTGTTATGGATATATCCCCTATTTCACTTAACTTTTTTGATATACCTGCACCTGGACTTATAGAACCTTCCCATATACTCATACTTCCTATATGACTGTATATTCCAAGACAAGCGTCTACTGCCAAAACCAAAGGCTTATCATATTTTGCATAAAGCTCTTCAATCTTTTCATCAATATTTACTGCATGTACAGGCATATCAATTGTACCCATCACATTTCTAATACCCAATTTAGTAAGTCTTGTTCCTACAAGAGGCCCCAAAGAATCTCCTGTTGCCCTGTCAGTACCAATGCAGAATACTACTATTGAGTTGTACCTTTTTATTTTTCTGCTAACATATTTTTTAATACTGCTGCTCAGTACATCTCTGCAGTTTTCATCAACAGCGGAAATATATTTTCTGTTATTAAACACTCTACCACCTCAGTTATAATATAAACAAAAATTTACACAAATATGTATTTCCACTGTTATCTATTGTTATCACCGCAAATATAAAAGTTTAAAATGAATATTTACACAATTTTATATAATTTTGAAATTATTTGCTTATAAATTTGCCATTTCATCAACATCCTTTGACATAATAGTATTTTACAATCTGATATTATTTTGTACATAAAATTATAAAGAAAGGGTGTTTTAAATGACAAATGAAGAATTAAGCAGTTTGCCAAACAATGTAAAACAAGTAGGCAGCATATCTGACGGCAACAGAATATATTTAGAGGACTATGCCTGTACATATCTTGAACAGTATGCAGCCTCTGACGGAGGAAGTGAAAAAATTGCCATACTGGTAGGAAGAAATCTTACCATAAATGAAGACAATGTTCTTTTTATAAATGGTGTCATACAGGGTAAATATACTATACAAAAAAACGGTATGGTAGAATTAACAGAAAAAAGCTGGCAATACATAGAAAAGCAAATGAATTTATATTTTAAAGACAGCCAAATTGTAGGCTGGGCTTATGCACAACCCGGTTTTGAAGATTATATCAGCGAAAAACTGTGTGCCTTCCAAAAAAACAATATTACAAAAGGGCTTCAGGTTTTGTATATTACCGACCCTACAGAAAAAATTTCAGGTTTTTATAAGTGGAATAATAATGAAGAACTCTTCGGGGCAATCAAAGGATATATAATTTATTATGAAAAAAATGAAGGTATGCATGAATATATGCTTGAAAATAAAATAAAAGAAGACAAGCCCAAAGTCATCGAAGAAACAGACAGAGAAGATGCCGGGGCAAAAGCAAGAGCTGTTGCTGTACAAAAAACTCCCAAGAAAGGGAAACATTACGCACCTATTGACCAGAGCAAAACCATTAACCTCCTCGGAAGCGTCAGCTTTGTTATGCTTCTTGTCTGCTTTATAATAGGTGCAGGTCTTGTACAAAATGATGATAAACTAAAAGACCTCGAAACACAGCTTGCAGCACTTGAAAATGAATTCCAAAGCAGCAAAGAAGTATTTGCTTCTCATACAGAAGTGACTACATCAGCTGTTACAGAATCATCAACTGTTGAAACAACACAGCAGCAAACAACACAAGCAGCAAATTCATCTGCTTCTGCTCAGGCAGAGCCAACAAAGTATAAGATTCAGGCAGGAGATACACTTATAAGTATAAGCAAAGAAAAATACGGTACCACCGCAAAGGTTCAGGAAATCAGAGAATTAAACAATATCGAAGATGATAAAATAATTGTAGGAAAAACCTTACTTTTACCATAGGTGCAGCAATGAAAGATATGAATAATGAGTTAGCGGCAGCCCTTGCCCACGAAGTAAAAAATCCAATTTCAATTATAAGGGCAAATGTTGATTACATAAAACTCTCTGTAAGTCCCAATTACAGCAAGTGCTTCAGCATAATTGACAAAGAGTTAAATAAACTCAATTCTCTGATTACAGATTATACTGCAATACTCCAGCCCGATTCAAATAAAGAAGTTATTTTTCTTGAAGACTTAATATATGATGTCACTGAGGAATTTTCAATACTTAATACAAAAGAAATTACTTTTTCCTTTAAACTGGATAATGACATCAAAATAATGGGAGATTATAAAAAACTTTCTATTCTCCTTTTTAATATATATAAAAACTCAGTTGAAGCAATTAAATCCAAAGGTAAAATATTAACAAGGTTGCATCTAAAAGGAAATAAGGTAATACTGGAAATAACAGATAACGGTATTGGTATTCCGACAGAACTCATAAATAACATAGGAACTCCTTTCCTTACTACAAAAGAAAACGGAAGCGGTCTTGGATTAATGATTTGCAAATCCATTGTAGACTCCCACAACGGAAGTATCAGTATTGAAAATGTAGAAAATGGGTGCAGAACTGTTCTGACCTTTAATGCCTTTATTGCCAATTAAATTTAAATACAGCTTTTATTTTTTGACTTTTCATTTCTGATAATTGATATTTTCACTTATTTGAGTTATACTATTAATTAGTGAAATTTAAGAGAAAATGGAGAACTGCACTATGGACAGAATGAAAGAATTAATAGAAATTTTAAATAAGGCGTCAAAAGCCTATTATCAAGAGGATAGAGAGATAATGAGTGACTTTGAGTATGACAGGCTATATGATGAGCTTGTATCCCTCGAAGCTGAAACAGGTATAATTCTTTCAGGCAGTCCCACACAAAAAGTAGGTCATCAGGTTTTAAGCTCACTAAAAAAAGTCAGACACGAGAGCAGAATGCTTTCCCTTGACAAAACAAAAGATGTAAATGCACTCAAATCATTTTTAGGCAGTAATACCGGTATACTGTCTTACAAAATGGACGGGCTTACAGTCGTACTAACCTACAGCAATGGGGAACTTACTCAGGCTGTTACAAGAGGTAATGGAGAAGTAGGAGAAGACATTACCCATAACGCCAGATTTTTTAAAAACATTCCCCTTAAAATTGATTTTAAAAATGAGCTTGTTATAAGAGGAGAGGCTGTCATTTCATTTAAAGACTTTAATGAAATAAATGAAAGTCTCCCTCCGGAGGAAAAATATAAGAACCCCAGAAATTTATGCAGCGGTACAGTCAGACAGCTCAATTCAGAAATTTCCGCTTCTAGAAATGTTAATTTTATAGCCTTTGCTTTAGTTAAAGCAGAGGGCAAAACCTTTGGTGATGACAAAAACGAAAGATTTAACTGGCTTGAAAGTATAGGATTTGAATGTGTAAAAAGGCAAACTGTAACTTCAGATAATATTGAACAAGCAGTCATAGATTTTGAGAAACAAATTCCTCACAACAGATTTGCAACAGACGGACTTGTTCTTACCTTTACCGGTATTGAATACTCCGAAAGTTTGGGGGCTACAGCCAAATTCCCCCGAGATTCAATTGCCTTTAAATGGGCAGACGAACTTGCGGAAACAACACTTATTGACGTAAACTGGAACACTTCAAGAACCGGACTTATTAACCCCATTGCAATTTTTAAGCCGGTAGAACTTGAGGGAACAACAGTTGAGAGAGCGTCTCTTCATAATTTAAGCATTGTAGAAAACCTTAAACTTGGCATAGGTGATAAAATTACTGTTTATAAAGCAAATATGATTATACCTCAGGTTGCTGAAAACCTTACAAAAAGCAATAATCTTGAAATTCCGGCAATTTGTCCTGTATGTGGTGAAGATGCAGAAATTATAGCTCTTCGTGACGGCAAAGCACTTAAATGTCCTAACCCAAACTGCCGTGCACAGAGAATATCAAGCCTTGAACACTTTGTTTCAAGAGACGCTATGAATATTGAAGGACTTTCAGAAGCAACTATTGAAAAATTTATTGAACAGGGTTTTATTGACAACTACACTGACTTGTACAAGTTAGAGAAGTATAAAGACCAAATAATAAATATGGAGGGCTTCGGCGAAAAATCTTATAATAATCTTATTTCATCAGTTAATAAAAGCAAAACTGCAGCTCTTCCTAATTTTATATATGCCTTAGGTATAAATAATGTAGGCTTAAGCAATGCAAAACTTCTTTGCAAGAAATGTCACAATTCTTTAGATGAAATACGGGAAGCTGATTTTGATATGCTTATTTCCATTGACGGATTTGGTGATGTTATAGCTAACAGCATTATTAAATACTTTAGCTATGAAGAAAATAACCGCCTTATAGATGAAGTGCTCAATTATGTAACCTTTATACAGGCAGATGAAAACACCTCACAGCTTAAACTTGAAAATATGACCTTTGTTATTACAGGAGATGTTCACCACTATAAAAACAGAAAAGAGCTTCAGACACTTATTGAAAATCTTGGAGGCAAGGTAACTGGCAGTGTAAGTACCAAAACAAATTATTTAATAAATAATGATGCCTCATCACCATCATCTAAAAACAAAAAGGCAAAAGAACTTAATATACCAATAATAAGTGAAGAAGAATTTTTATCATTAATTAACTGACAAAAAGCTGCTGTAATTTTTATTTTACAGCAGCTTTTTCTTTATACTCTTTTATTTATTTCTTCAATAATTCTGTCATAATTTTCTGCCTTATGCGGAAAAAGACACTTTGAACAATCCTTTATTTCTTTATTTCCTGATTTTATATATTTAGGATTTCCCGGGCATTCTTCACACAAATAAAAAGGACAATAACAAAAAAGACAGTTAAAGTCTTCCCCTGCTCCCTTATGGCAAGGGAAATATTCACACTCTTTATTTTTAAAATATTTATAAGAATTTTTCATTTATTCACCTACTCCGGTTTACATATACCGCATACAGAATACCCATTTTTCAAAAGCTCTTCTATATTACCTTTAAACTCTTTTTTGTTTTTACTGCTTATTCCTTCAGCTCCGCTGCAATCAGGTCTGTGTATTTTTTTTGAACTTTCATTTAGTATATATGTATTTTCCTCTTCATATCCGCTGTTTATATCGTTATTTACGTTATTATCCTTAGAACTTACGCTTGTTCCGCTGTTTTGTTCACGGTAATTCCCACTTTCAGTCCTCATTATAACACCGTTTCCGGTTAATTCTGCAATTATGATACCATTTTTGTCAGTTCTGTATGTTTCTATACTGTATTTATTAAAGCTCTCAATTGTTTCTCTGTGAGGGTGACCGTAATCATTGTTTTCACCGCAGCTGATTACAGCATATTGTGGATTAACCCTTTTCAAAAACCCCTTTGTGCTTGATGTAGAACTTCCGTGATGCCCTGCTTTAAGTACATCTGCCGATATATCAGTGCCGCTTTCTATAATAGTTCCTTCTTCTTCCTTACTGCAGTCTCCCGTAAGCAATACACTGTCATTATTATACACAAGTTTCATAACGACTGAATTATTGTTTGCATCCTCTCCTATTTTTATAGGGGCTGTAATACTACACTTAATATCACCAAGTTCAAAACTATAACCTGCTTCACCTTTTATAACATTTACATTGTTATCTTCAACTGCATTAAGCATATTAGAAAAACATCTTGTAGAAGCAGGTGCATCAGGCATTATTATATTTTCCACTTTAAAGTAATTTATGACATCATCCATACCTCCTATATGGTCAGAGTGAGGATGAGTTGCAACAACATATTTTATTTTGTCAACACCCATATCATCAAGATACTCTACAACATCTCTACCCTTATCTTCCTCTCCTGCGTCCACCAGCATATACTCCTCGCCGCTTTTAACAAGTATACTGTCTCCTTGTCCCACATCTATAAAATATACTGCATTTTCTGTGCTTTTATATATACTGTGTTCTCCGGGTACATCACAGCCGCTTACTGCTAAAATAAATACAGTAATAATAAGCAGTATTCTAATTTTATTCATTTTATTCTCCTTTATTTTCGGCCGTATCCATTACTTCAACAAGCTTATTATCTTTGTTATAAAAATTTACTCTTATCGATGTTTCAGTCTGAGGTATACCGCTTATTACCTGATAAGTAGCACTTACCATTAACAATTCAAACACAACAGACTTCATTTTTCTTTTGTTAAGCCCACTGATAACAGCATTAAAAACAGTATAATCACCATTATAATTAATACTCTTAACTTCATCATACTTATTAACAATTTCATCTGCTGTATTTTCAATACGCTTTCTGAGATTGTCAACAAACTTTTCATAATTTTCCAATGTCATTACAGCTGTTACAAAACCTGTTGCTTCATCAATTTCTATATTATATGCACCAAGACCTTTAAGCTGTGTTCTTATACTGCTTTTGCTGTCATTATTTCCAAAATACTCAGGTGATATAACTAACTTAATCATAACATCAACTCCTAAAAAAACCTCTGCTATAAGTATACACTATTAGCAGAGGTTTGTAAATTAATAAGATGTTTTATTTATTATATGCCGCAATTTATATTTTTATTCAGTAAGCAAACATATATGTGACTACATTACCAAATCAGAATTTTGGAATTCTCTAACCATAATATCATGATTATATGTACTTGATTCCATAGTCTGTTTTAAACTGTCAATAGATAACTTAAATGCGTCTAATTCAAGTAATGTTATCTTTCCTAAACTGTATTGAGTTTCCTTTACTTTAAGCTGCTCTTCCATAGTGGCAAGCTTTGCTGCATTGTCTTTGTATGTTCTTTCAGTTTCTCTTATATTATCATAAAGAGTGGTCATTGCAGTTTTCAGACCGGTCTTTGCATCTTCAAGTGCTCTTGTAGCCTGAGCATAATTAGCTTCCTTCTGATTTCTGTCAGGGCTGACGCTTGAACCATCTACATATGAATCAATGTCATATTTTGCAAGGTTTGCAGCATCTTCAGCAGACTTAACAGTCTGATTTGTAGAAAGTGCTTTGTTTATTTCATAGTCAAGGGATACATCACCCATTTCTTCAAATGTCAAATCATCAACAATTAAGTTATACTGCTGACCAATATTCTTGCCCATTAACTGATTTAAACTTCTGTATGCAGAAGCAATTTGTGTTTCAACAGCCTTTTTATCTGATACCAAGGTATCATATTCAAGTTTATGATTATTATATTCAACTTGACTTAACTTACCTAAATTAAGCATAGTTTCATATATTTTAAGCTGTCTTTCATTAATATCAATTTGCTTGTCATAGAGAGCAAGGCTTTGCTCTGCTGTATGAATATTATAAAAAATATTTCTTATATTATATTCAATTTTCTTTTTTGCAATTTCCTGATTTGCACTGTAAGTACTAAGAGCAATTGCAAGCTGTCTTAACTGTACAGCATATGAGTGATTTGATTCATAACCTTCAGCAACCTCCCATGCACTGTGTACCTGTCTTGTAGTATCTTTTGCAATATCAATATTTTCTTCCAGATTTTTTAAATCTCTGCTGTATGCAATAGCATCAGTTACAGCCTGATCAATTGTCAAGTCTCTCTTTTCTGAGAGCCCCTCCTGAGTTGCTCCTGTTGCAGTACTTCCGGCAATTCTCGTTTCACCGACAGAACCTTTAACTGAGCCCTTCATACCTGCATAGGCACTGCTTGCAGGTGCAAGCATAACCGCTGCCATAACACCGCACATAACTCTTTTTTTATTCATTTACCTCTGCTCCTTTCTTAAATGCCTTTTTTGCATCTCTTTTTTGTTTTTTAGCCTCATCCTTAGGTGAAACACTTCTTACATGTCTTTTTCTCAATCTGTTCTTTATAGAATTTGTTGCAGAATAAAGTACTGGTATAAATACAAGTGTTATCATTGTACCAATTGTAAGACCAAATACAATTACAATACCCATACCCTGGTTAGATTCCATACCTGAACCTATAGCAAGAGCAACAGGAATCATACCAACAACAGTAGTAAGAGTAGTCATAAGAATAGGTCTTAATCTTGAACGTCCCGCCATAGTAAGGGCTTCATTAACACCCAGTTTTTTATCTCTTTCCAAAAGCTGATTTGTATAGTCAACAAGAACAATACCATTATTAACAACCATACCTACAAGCATTATAAGACCCATATAAGCTGTAGATGTAAGGCTCTTGCCTGTAAGAAGAAGACCAACAATACCTCCTGTAATTGACATAGGCATTGAGAACATTATAATAAACGGATATACAAATGACTCAAACTGAGATGCCATTACCATATAAACAAGTACAATTGCAACTATAATACATGTGAAGAGACTTGCAAAGGTCTCTGCCATCATTTCCATCATACCGCCAAATTCGTATGAGTAACCCTCAGGGAATACATAATTATCAAGTACATTAGTAACCTGAGCCTGCTGAGCAGCTCCGTCAAGACCGCTTATTTCACCTGTAATCTTAATATATTTCTGCTGATTTTCTCTTGTAATTTTTAGTGCACCTTCACCCATTTCAATAGAAGCAACTTCTGTAAGTGGTACTGCAACACCTGCACTGTTTGTAATAGTGAAATTATTCAAATCCTTGATATATTCTATATCATCATCAGGATACATAATTCTGACATCTATTTCAGTACCGTTTGTCTTATATTCAGTAGCAACAGAACCAGAATTAGCAGCACTTATTGCACTTGCAATTGTTCTTGTATTAAGACCATACTGTGTAGCCTTAGCTCTGTTTATAATAATACTTGCTTCTGTTGATGCGTCGTCAAGAGAAGATTCAACATTCTTTGCATTAGGAATTTTAGCAATTTCATCAACAAGTTCATCACTTATTTCCTTAAGAGTACCATTATCATCACCCTTAATCTTCAGTTCAAAGCCGCTGCCGCCGAGAGAACCCATAGAATTTCCGCTGTCACTTACTTCAATTTCACATCCAGCAATATTCTGAAGTTTTGATTCAATATCATTAGCAATTTCTTCACTGCTTCTTGTTCTGTTTTCCTTATCGCCCACATCATAACTTATTGTAACACTTGTTCCTGTACTTAAGAAGCTGCCGCCGCCGACATTGGCATTCATTTTTTCCATCTCAGGAACATCACCTATTCTGTCAAGCAATGTATTAAGCATATCTTCACAAGTTTCGTAATCAGTACCGTTTGGCATTTTAGCTGTAATGCTTACAACACCTTCATCAGTAGATGCCATAAGGTCGGATCCAACAAACTGTACGCAGAAAAGAGAACCTATAAATATTGCAAAAATTATTATAAATGTTCTTATTCTATGATTAAGGCTGACTTTAATAAGCTTTGAATAACCCAAATCCATTTTATCCAGAAAAGTACCAACTAAATTATCAGACTTTTCTGTAATTTTACTTATAATACCATTTCCGCCCTTTTTGTCCTCGTGACGCATAAGTACTGCTGATGCCATAGGAACAAATGTAAGTGCCACAACTAATGATGCACCAAGAGCAAAACAAACTGTATAAGCTATTTCCTTAAGCAGGTCGCCCATAGTACCGCTCATAAATGTAAGCGGCAGGAATACAGCAACAGTTGTCAATGTTGACGCTGTAATAGCCATAGCAACTTCTGATGTACCATAGTAAGCCGCCTCAGGACCGTTCATACCATCTGCTTTTTTCTTAAAAATATTTTCAAGTACAACAACCGAGTTATCAACCAACATACCTATGGCAATAACTACACCACCCAGGGAAATCATATTAAGTGACATTCCTGTCAGGTACATAAGACCAAATGTAGCCATAATAGATGTAGGAATAGACACACCTATTACAAGTGCCATTCTTAAACTCCTCAACATAATAAGAAGTACAAGTACAGCTATAATAGCAGCCTGGAAAGCTGTAGAAACCATGTTATTAATAGACAATTTGATATAGTCAGCTGTATCAGTAAGCAATGTCATTTCAAAATCAGGATATTCCTTCTGAATTTTTCCCATTGCTTTAACAACGCTGTCTGTTACTGTAACAATATTGCCGTCGCTTTGCTTAGATAATGAGAATGTACAACCCTCTTTACCGTTGATAAGGGACTTTGAATCTTTGTCTTTCTTTGTTTCCTTAACTTCAGCAACATCCTTAACCATTATTTTGTTACCGCTGCTTGTAGTTATAAAGGTATTTTTAATGTCTTCAATAGATTCAAATTCACCGACAGTTCTCAATGAAAGCTCAGTTGTGCCTTGTTTTAAATCTCCAGATGGAAGATTTGTATTCTCAGCAGAAAGTGCAGAAGCAATTGTATTCATAGTAATTCCGTAATTCTGCATTTTGTTCTGATCAACAATTATTCTTATTTCATCATCAGAACCGCCTGATAATGATACAGAGGAAACACCGTCAATTCTTTCAAATGTAGATGAAACATTTTCGTCAAGTAAATTGTAAAGTGTATCTACATCATACTTATCACTTGTAACACCAACACTTATTGTTGTTGCATTCATATCCATTTTCATGATCATAGGATCATCTGAATCATCCGGAAGCTGACCTTTTACTCTGTCAAGCTTATCTCTCATATCATTTGTAGCAACATCAATATCAGTACCGTCTACAAACTGTACAACAACTATTGACGAACCGTTTGAAGAACTTGATGTTATTGTATCAACACCTGTAAGTGTTGCCATAGTCTCTTCAATAGGTTTAGTTATAAGATCTTCCATTTCCTCAGGTGCAGCACCTGTATAGGTACACATTACCAAAGCAACTGGCAGATCAATATCAGGTGTCATAGCAAGCTCAAGATTGTTATAGGCTATTGTACCGCCAAGTAAAACTACAAGAGTCATCATTATGACAGTAACTGTTCTTTTTATACAAGTTTTTATCATTTCTTCTTAGCCTCCTTACCATCGGCAGGAGCTGTTGTTGCTTCTGTTGTAATCTCAATATCAACACCATTGTCAGATACAACATTTATTTCATCACCGTCGGCAAGGTATGTCTGACCCTTTACAACAACTTTATCATTTATTGTAACTCCTGATGTTACTTCAATTGTATCACCTGTATCTATTCCTACAGTTACAGCCACTTTTCTTGCTGTATTGCCGTCAGCAATGTATACATAACTTCCGTCATCACTGTCAATAACTGCATCTCTTGGAAGAATTACAGCATTATTGCTTGTAGACTTAGCAAAATAAACCTCAGCAAATATACCTGCCTTTAATTCTCCTGTAGTATTAGGAATATTAATCTTTATTGTATATGTACCGTCACTGTTAGCTCCCGGTGGAATTTCAGTTATAGAGCCCACAAACTGTTCATCACTCATTGAAGGAATTACAATTGTAACTGCATCACCTGCTTTAACGCTTGTAGCAATCTGCTCAGATGCGTTAACCTCAACCTTAACAGTTGAAAGATCTACTATCTGATAACCCACTCCGCTTAACATTGAACCTTTAGTTGCAGTCTTTGAAAGAACGGTGCCGCTAATAGGACTTGTTACTGTACAGTATGCTATCTGCTGCTTTGCATTGTCAACAGCTACCTGAGCACTCTTCTGAGCAGCAAGGGCAGAATTTAAGCCGTCTTGAGCCTTTCTTGTGTTTTCAGCAGTTGTTTTGTTAGAAAGTATATCGTAATTTGTCTTTGCCTGGTTTAAAGCATCTTCAGCACTTTTTACTCCAAGCTCAGCTTTTGTATGTGCATTATTTGCATTGTCAAGAGCATTTTTATATGTAGTAAGAGCATCCTCAGATATTCCTCCTACATCATATAACTGCTTATTAATGTCATAATCACTTTGAGCCTTGTCTAAGGCTATTTTAGCGTCATCAAGTGATTTATTTGATGTTTCTAAATTTGTCTGTGCATTTGTAATTGCATTTTTTGAACTTTCAAGCTGTGTCTGCATTGCAGCACCGTTTGCTGTATCAACACTTGTTTTGGCAGACTGAACACTTGCATTTGCAGTATTAAGTGAAGCCTGTGCGCTCTTTAAGGAATTCTGGTAATCTGTATCATCTATTTTATAGAGAACAGAACCTTTGGCAACAGTGTCCCCAACCTCATAGTATGCAGCTTCTACTGTACCTGTAACCTTAGCACTTACATCTACTGTCTCAGCTGCCTGTATAGTACCGGAGTACATATACTCATCTTTAACTGTGTTAATTGTAGGATTAGCTATTTCAACACTTGTTACCTTAGCCTCTTCCTCCATCTGTGGCATATCCTTTTTTGCTCCGCAGCCTGCAAGCATAGCTGCACACAGCACCATGGCTGTTAATCTCACATACTTCTTCATTTTAACCCTCCTGAATATAATTTTAATTAGTTCTTAATATAAAACATCTAAGTTAATTATTCCTGATCAAGAATTACATTTTATTTATTAGCTTTATCAATATATTTTTTAAGCTTTCCTTTTCATTCTCGTCAAGCATTTTGTAAAAATAATTTTCAAATTCATCTGCGTTTTCTTTTATATCGCCGGAAATTTTTCTGCCTTTTTCAGTTATTTTTAATATGTAGTTTCTTCCGTCTGTTTTACTCTTTTCTTTGTTTATAAGCCCCTTGTTTATCATAGTTTTTATTATACTTGATACAGAAGCCTCTTTTACTCCTATTTTATCACTGACTGTTTTCTGATTTATTTCACCGTCACCCAGGAATTCAATTATACCCAGTATAGCTGCCTGAGGGGCAGAAATTGATAAATCTTTCATCCACTTGTTTTGTTCTTCAACACAATTGTGGGCTACTCTATACAGTAATGGAGTAATTCCAAAATCACCGCAGCTGGCATTCATTATTTTCACCTCCAATAAAACTTAGAATTCTAACTTTTATGATTTTACTCCTATTTATGCCGGGTGTCAATACCTTTTTTATTCCTTAATAAATTTTTCATAGTTATTTTTTTGACATATTATCAGTTATGCCATTTAGGTTATTATATCTATATCATCAATACAATATTGCTTAAACTATACACAAGCAATGATGGCTAAGCAAAGCCTGCATAACCATCATTATATATACTTCTTATTCAATTACCTCTTCACTTTTGTTTTCCGCATTTTTAAATAAAGGCATATTGCTTCTTTCTCCATTCATACCGTTTTTCTTTTCTCTCATACTTCCTGAATTTCCGTATTTTGTAATACCTGTTTCTGCAGTAATATCTGTAATTTTTTCTCCGTTTACATATATAAGATATTCTTCTCCCGTCTTAATATCATCTGATGAAAATATTATATTTTGAAATTCCTTTAATACAATAGTCTCATATACTGCATTATTTTTACTATCCATTATAACAACTGAGCTTCCTGCCTTCATAACAGTGTCAAAACTTATGTTAAATATGTTCTGACCGCTTCCTGCCTCAGGACACTCAACCATACCCAAACTTCCTGCTGCAAATACTGTTCCTCCATATAATATATTTTCCGCACCACTGTCAAGAGCACCGTCTCCTCCGCTTGTTGGTCCGTTTATAACAACTTCACCGCCATAAAAATATAAATTGCCGTTTGAATCAAGCCCATCACCTTTAGCGTCAACTGTTATTTTACCGCCATTTACTATTATCTGATGTTCGTTTCCGTCTTTAACATTATTCATCATTGCCGCACCGCTTCCGCCTCCTGCATTTATACCGTCATCATCGGATTTGATATTGATTTCGCCGCCGTTAAACACTGCTGTAGCTTTAGATTCAATACCCTCATCTTTTGTATCTATATTTATATTGCCGTCATTTATATAGAGGCATCCCATAGCTTTTATACCCTTGCTTATTTCAGATTCAAGTACAACATTACCGCCGTTTACAATAACCATGTTATCGCTTTTTATACAGTGGTCTGTAGAACTTATATTTATTTCACCACCGTTTATTGTTATAAGAGCGTCAGATTTTATCCCCTTGCTGCTTATACTTTCCTCTGTAGTTCCCTCTGTTTCTTCTTCATTATTTACAGTATTACTTGATTGTAACATTTCCCTTTGACCTATATTCTCTGGTATTTCATCTTTAAAGTTACTGTCAGCAGGCATTTCGGGTCTTTCTCCCTTAAACTTTTCATCATCAGGCATTTCAGGTCTTTCTCCATAAAACTCCTCATCATCAGGCATTTCAGGCCTTTTTGCCAATTCCATTTTCTGCCCTCTGTCAAAACCTCTCATTAGCATATCATTATTTGTCTTTTCGGGTATTTCACCTTTTGTAGTTATATTAACTTCTCCGTCATTTATTTCAACATACTTTCCGCCGCTTATGCCGTCACCCATTGCGTCAGTAAAAATAACACCGCTTTTTATTTCCACACCGTCTTTTCCATGAACAGCATCGCCTACAGCCGTTTTTATGTTTAAAGTTCCGCCTTCAATTTTTATATCATCATCAGATGCAATACCATGATTATAATTGGCTGTCACATTTATTATACCTTCCCCCTGAATATCAATATCATCATTAGAGAAAATACAGCCTTTAGCTTCAACATTGTACTCACTTCCGTCAGTTAATATGTTTTCTGTATCCCTTACGCTTTCAATAATGCCCTTTTCACTGTTTTCAAAGTAAATTGCAGGTCCCTCTGCATTTGTAATATTTACACCGTTTAACACAATTTTTACTCTGTCCTTTGTGTCGATATGTACCATACCCTTATATTCACCTATTAAAGTATAAATACCGCCTTTTGTTATCTCGTATGTATTATCACTTAATTTGTCAAGACTTACCTCAACATTATTTTCTTTCCATAGTTCATTTTTTGTGTTTTCCTCTGCTTCAACGCTTCCGTCAGCATTTATTTTTTCTCCTGTCAATTCTTCCATACTTGCAATTGATGCAGACAAAACACCGTTTCCATTAACAGCAGCTGTATTCATTTTTATATTTTCGCCGTTGAGCACTGCTATATCAGTATTTGCAGTTATAGCAATTACATTTTTCTTTTTACTTGCATAAATTGTCTTCGAAGTACTCTCCCAGTTTACATCATAACCTAACGCCTCAAAAACACTTCTCACTCCCACAAGAGAAGTATCACCATATATTTCCTTTACAATATTTTCTGTATTATCAACAGCAGCTGATGCAGCATTGCACCCTGCTATACTGTTTATCATTGTCAAAACCAATATTAATGACAAATTCCTTTTCATACTATTCTCACCCTTTCAAAATTTTATATTTTAACTATACTCCTCTTTTTTTAAATAATAATAAGTAAATTATTAAAATTTAATTAAAAACAGTTGTTTTTTCTCTTATTTATGATAAAATTTATATAGTACGTTTTCAAATAGGAGGCAATTATGCGTTACATAAAAGAAATAACAGACGGAGAAAGAGTAATTGATTTTTATCTTTGCCGTCAAAGACAAAGTATGAAATCACAGAAAACAGGGAAAAATTATTTATCCCTTACACTTGCAGATAAAACAGGCACCATAAGCGGTAAAGTATGGGACATTACAAGAGACATTCAATCTTTTACAGAAGGTGACTATATTAAGATAGACGCCACTGTACAAACATTTAATAACGAACTTCAGCTTAATATAAAAAAAATAAGAAAAGCTCAGGAAGGAGAATATGACGAATCAGATTATATTCCCACAACAGAAAAAAATGTTGCAGAGCTTTATAGTAAACTTACAGATTATATATCTTCAATAGAAAATTCATATATAAAAAAACTGCTTACAAATATATTTATTGAAAATAAATCAATAGCAGACAGCTTTAAAAAGCACACGGCAGCTAAAGCAATGCACCATAACTATATGGGCGGACTTATAGAGCACACAATATCAGTTACAGATATTTGCAGCTTTATGGCGTCACATTATGACAATGTAAACAGAGATATACTTATAGCTTCAGCCCTGCTCCATGATATATCAAAGCTTAAAGAGATTTCAGAATTTCCAAATATAGACTATACTGATGACGGCGAACTTTTAGGACATATAGTAATGGGTTCTGAGTTTATAGGAAGAGAAGCTGATAAAATAGAGGGTTTTCCTCATCAGCTCCGTTCCCTTATACAGCACAATATTCTTTCTCACCACGGAGAATATGAATACGGATCACCTAAACTTCCGAGAACAATTGAGGCATTTATACTTCACTGTGCCGATGACACTGATGCCAAAGTAAAGATGTTTGAAACAGCTATTGCTGACAGTTCCAACACAGGCAGCTGGGCAGGATATAACAAAATACTTGCAAGAAATATCAGAAAGACAGAGTTTTAATTATGACTATTAATAAAAATGAAATTTACACTATTACAATTACAGACATAAGTACACAAGGTGAAGGCATAGGCAAAATTGATGGATATACTCTTTTTGTCAAAAACACACTTCCCGGTGAAGAAGTTAAAGTTCTCGTTGTAAAAGCCAACAAAAACTTTGGATACGGCAAAGTGCTTGAAGTTTTAAAACCCTCTCCCAACAGAACAGAACCTCTTTGTCCTGTTGCAGGCAAATGCGGCGGCTGCACTTTACAGCACTTTGACTATCAGGCACAGCTATTGCAAAAGCAGAATAAAGTCAGGCAGAACATTATACGCATCGGAGGCTTTAAAGATATAACTGTTGAGCCTGTTATAGGTATGGAAGAACCTTATCACTACAGGAATAAGGCACAATACCCTGTAGGCAGTGATAAAAACGGCATTAACATAGGATTTTACTCTTTAGGCAGTCATAAAATTGTAAATAACACAAACTGCCTTATTGGCAGTAAATCTGATAATATAATTCTTCAAACAATAAAGTCTTTTATGGAGGAAAACAATATAACAGCTTATAATGAAGAAACAGGCAAAGGACTTGTCCGCCATATACTTATTCGTCAAGGTTATTTTACAAAAGAAATTATGGTTTGTCTTGTTGTAAACAGTCATAGCTTTAAACATAAAAAAGGGCTTGTATCAGCTCTTAAAAATATAGATAACATAAAATCAATTGTTGTAAATTTCAACACACAAAAAACAAATGTAATTTTAGGCAGCACCTGTGAAACTATATGGGGACAGGATTATATTACAGACAAAATAGGCAATTTAATATTTAAAATATCACCTCTTTCCTTTTTTCAGGTCAATCCTCTTCAAACTTATAAACTTTATTCAAAAGCACTTGAGTTTGCAGACCTTAAAGGAGATGAAACAGTTATTGACGCTTACTGCGGCATAGGTACAATATCTTTGTTTCTTGCCCAAAAGGCAAAAAAAGTTTATGGAGTTGAAATTGTACCTCAAGCCATTGAAAATGCCAAAGAAAATGCAAAACTTAATAACATTGAAAATGCTGAATTTTTCACAGGAAAATCAGAAGTTATAATTCCTGAACTTTACAAAGAAAAAGGAATTAAACCAAATATTATGGTTGTAGACCCTCCAAGAAAAGGATGCGACGAAAGCCTTTTAAAACTTATGCTTGATATAAACCCTGAAAAGATAGTATATGTATCATGCGATAGTGCAACATTGGCAAGAGATTTAAAAATACTTTGTTCTTCAGATAACTATATAATTAAAAAAGTTCAGCCTGTTGATATGTTCCCTCATAGCTATCACGTTGAGACGGTTGTATTGCTAAGCAGGGTAAAAGCTAAATATTAAATAATTTAATATTGTTTTAAATAAATTTCCCACTAATTTATTTTTTAGTGGGAAATTAAATATATAACCTAATTTTTTTAAAAAACACACCTAGAATTTAATTTCAAAGCGTGTTCTTTACATTTCAAATATATAATAAGTATACCAAATTTGTTATTTTTTATCAAAACATATCTATTTTAATATTATGCTGCAACTATGTTAATTTTTACATAAATAAATTTTGGCAAAATTATTTTTTATTAT
>CAJKOJ010000025.1 GCA_905201505.1 uncultured Eubacteriales bacterium
CTTGACAATTTACTTTAAATAAAAGTGTAACCAATCATTGACACTTTAACACTTTTTGTTAAAAAGAAAGTTGATTTTAATAATGTTTTGTGTTATAATATATAAGATAATTTAATAGGACAGTTCGAAACCCTCCTGTCATTAAACAAAACTAGGTCTGTAAATTTATACTGAATGTAAATTTTTTTGGTATATATTAAGGGCGTAGTACGCCCTTTTTTTGTTGCAATAAAAGATAGTTAATATGTCAGGAGAATTGTGTACGGAGAATATATAAATGAGGTGAAGGTATGTACAGTTTAAAAACAGAGCACAGCTTTGATTCAGCACATTTTTTAAGTGGTTATGACGGCAAGTGCAGTAATATACACGGACACAGATGGAGAGTAATAATTGAAGTATATGAAAACGATATTAAAAGTGAAGGACAGATAAGAGGTATGATTGTTGATTTTGGTACATTAAAGTCTCAGGTAAAAGCTGAGGCAGACGCACTTGACCATGCTCTTATTATTGAAAAAAATACGTTAAAGAAAAAAACAATAGAGGCACTTAAAGAAGAAAAATTTAAAATAATTGAGGTAGATTTCAGACCAACAGCTGAAAGTTTTGCTAAATTTTTTTATGACAGATTTACAGAGCTTGGATACAAGGTTAAAGAGGCTGTTGTATACGAAACTCCAAATAATTGTGCTTCATACAGTGAGGTGTAAGAGATGTATGTAGTTGAAAGATTTGTAAGTATAAATGGTGAAAGCAGAAGAGCCGGACAGCTTGCTGTATTTGTAAGATTCAGAGGATGTAATCTCAATTGCAGCTATTGTGACACAAAGTGGGCAAATACCGATAAGTGCAGTGCAGAAGAAATGTCACCTGAAGAAATATACAAATATATTAAGTCAACCGGTATTACAAATGTTACACTAACTGGAGGGGAGCCCCTTTTACAGAAAGATATGAAAAAACTTCTTGAAATACTTGCAGAGGACAGAAGTCTTTATGTTGAAATAGAAACTAACGGAAGCATTGATATTAGCGGTTTTAAAAGTATAAAAAACGGACCTAGTCTTACAATGGATTTTAAATTGCCATCCAGCGGTATGTGTGATAAAATGCTTATGGATAATTATAAGTATATAAATGAAAGGGATACAATTAAGTTTGTATGCGGGTTCGATGAGGATCTAGAAAAAGCAAAAGAGATAATAGAAAAATTTAAGCTGACTGAAAAATGTGCAGTTTATTTAAGTCCTGTTTTTGGAAGTATTGATTTAAGTTATATGGTTGATTTTATGAAAGATAACAAATTAAATGGTGTTAATATGCAATTGCAGATGCACAAGTACATCTGGAATCCCAATGAGAAAGGAGTGTAAGATATGGCAATAGATACAAAAGCAATTGAAGAACACATAAAGGGTATATTAATTGCACTGGGTGACGATCCTGAAAGAGAGGGCTTAAAGGAAACTCCTGAAAGGGTTGCCAAAATGTATGAGGAAGTTTTTGAAGGTATGAATTACAGCAATACTGAAATTGCGGAAATGTTTGACAAAACATTTGGCGAGGATTATCGCTCAGGCTCCAATGATGTTGTTGTAGTAAAAGATATTGAAGTTTTTAGTTATTGTGAACATCATTTGGCATTAATGTATGATATGAGGGTGTCAGTTGCTTACATTCCAAAGGGGAAAGTTGTAGGTTTAAGCAAGATAGCAAGAATATGTGATATGGCGGCAAAGAGACTGCAGCTGCAGGAAAAGCTTGGAAATGATATTGCGGAAATAATGTCAATGGTTACAGGCTCAGATGATGTTGCTGTAATGATTGAAGGCTGTCATAGCTGTATGACAGCAAGGGGAATAAAGAAAAATGCTTCTAAAACATATACGGAAACTTTAAGAGGAAAATTTGAAAGTGATACTGCACTGCAGATGAGAATAAGGAGGTAGTTTATATGAAAGTTCTTGTATTATCAAGCGGCGGCGTTGATTCTACAACATGTCTTGGTATGGCTGTAAAGGAATATGGCAGAGAAAATGTTGTTGCCCTGTCTATTTATTACGGTCAGAAGCACGACAAAGAAATAAAGGCAGCTGATGATGTGGCAAAATATTATAATGTTGAGCACATAAAGCTGGATTTGAGCAAAATGTTTGAATACAGTGACTGTTCACTTCTTTCTCATTCTGATAAGGATATTCCTAAGGAAAGCTATGCAGAGCAAATAATGAAAACAGAAGGCACACCTGTTTCAACTTATGTACCTTTCAGAAATGGGTTATTTATAGCAAGTGCGGCAAGCATAGCTTTGTCAAAAGGATGCAGTAAAATTATGTATGGTGCTCATGCTGATGACAGTGCAGGCAATGCATATCCTGATTGCAGCAAGGCTTTTAACGACGCTATGAATACAGCTGTGTATGAGGGAAGCGGCAAACAGCTGTCTATAGAAGCTCCTTTTGTGGGTATGAATAAGGCTGGAGTTGTTAAGCTGGGACTTGAAATAGGCGTGCCTTATGAGCTTACATGGAGCTGCTATGAGGGTAATGATGAACCTTGCGGTAAATGCGGCACTTGTATTGATAGAATTGCAGCATTTGAGACTAATGATGTGAAAGATCCTATATATAAGTAATATGATAAAAGAACCGGGGAACCGTCCCCATGATTTTCTTGATTTTTAAAGGAGATAAGATATGAGCGGAAGAAAAAAAGAAGAACTGGAAGGTGTTACATTACTGGGAAATAAGGGTGTTGCCTACAAAAGTGACTACGCACCGGAAGTGCTTGAAACTTTTTTGAACAAGCATCCTGAAAATGATTATTTTGTTAAATTTAATTGTCCGGAATTTACAAGTCTTTGTCCTATTACAGGGCAGCCTGATTTTGCAACTATTTATATAAGCTATGTGCCCGATATAAAAATGGTTGAAAGCAAAAGTTTGAAATTGTATTTATTCAGCTTCAGAAATCATGGTGATTTCCATGAGGACTGTATGAATATTATTATGAAAGATTTAATAAAGCTTATGGACCCTAAATATATTGAAGTTTGGGGTAAGTTTACACCAAGAGGCGGTATATCCATTGACCCGTACTGCAACTATGGCAAAAAGGGAACAAAATGGGAGGAAGTTGCGTGGAACAGACTTGCAAATCACGACCTTTATCCTGAAAAAGTAGATAACAGATAATGAAATATATATTTATAGATATTGACGGCACGCTTACAGACAGACATGGAAGGGTGCCGTTAAGTGCCATTAAAGCTATAAAATATGCAAGAAAAATGGGTCATAAGGTATTTCTTGCAACAGGCAGGTCAAAATGTGAGATTTTTGACAATGTTCTTGATATTGGTTTTGACGGTATTGTCGGTGCGGCAGGAGGATATGTTGAAGTTGAAGGAAAGGTTATAGAAAGCAATTCTATGACAAAGGAAGAGGCAGAGAGAATAATAAATATATTAAACAGCCGTAATATCAAGTTTTCTGCCGAAACAGATGAAAGCGTGTATAATAATGGGAAAACTCAAGAGTTTTTAAAGGATGTATTTACAAGTCTTGGAAGAGATACAGAAACAGACTTATTTTATAATATGATGACAAAAACTGAAAATTTTGACAATGTATACGGCATTAACAAAATTTTATATTATGATACAGATTTACTGATAGATGATATGAGAAAACTGACAGGTGAAAAATATAATATAATACCATACACTGTAAAGGAATTCGGAAGAAACAGCGGCGAGATAAACATAAAGGGTGTTACTAAGGAAAAGGGTATAGTAAAGATACTTGAATATTACGGAGGAAGCAGAGAAGAAACAGCTGCAATTGGTGATGGTGATAACGATATTGAAATGTTAAAATTTGCTAATATAGGTATTGCCATGGGTAACTCAAGTAAAAATCTGATAAAATGGGCAGATTATGTGACTGATGATGTGAATAAAAATGGTTTGAGTAGTGCAGTTTATTATATTTTAGGTGAAAAATTAAAAAATCAATGGTAAAAATGCACAAACAATGTTACAAGTTTGTAACAATTGTAAATGGCTTAATTCCTTTGATTTTAGTGTCAAGTAAAAAAATATATAAAAAAATCAGTTGTAATTTGTGCAAAAAAAATATTTTAATGTTCTTGACTAACTAGATGTAGTGGTGTAAAATAGAACTTGCCACTAAATATAGGAGGTGTTTTCAGTGGATGAAGATATGAAAGATATATTTATAATTAAAAAGGATGGTACTTTAGAAGCCTTTGATTCTACCAAAATTGTGGCAGCTATAACTAAATCTGCTAACAGAGTTATGTTTGCTTTTACTCAGGAGCAGTATGAAAGCGTTGTTAACTGGGTTGAGTCTCATATAGAGGAAAGCGGAGTAAGAAATATTCCTATCCAGACTATGCACAATTTAGTTGAAAGTGCTTTGGAAGCTATTGAACCTAAGGTGGCAAAGAGCTATAAAGACTATCGTAACTATAAAAAAGACTTTGTTCATATGCTTGATGATGTGTATCAGAAAGCACAGAGCATTATGTACATTGGAGACAAGGAGAATTCTAATACAGATTCTGCCTTGGTAGCCACTAAAAGAAGTCTTATATACAATCATCTTAATAAAGAACTTTATCAGAAATTCTTCCTTACAACTGAGGAAAAACAGGCTTGTAAGGACGGATATATTTATATACATGATATGTCAGCAAGGCGTGACACTATGAATTGCTGTTTGTTTGATATGGGTGCTGTGCTTAAAGGCGGCTTTGAAATGGGTAACCTCTGGTATAATGAGCCTAATTCATTGCCTGTTGCATTTGATGTGATAGGTGATGTTGTATTGTCAACAGCAAGTCAGCAGTACGGCGGTTTTACTGTACCTGAAATTGATAAAATACTGGCACCTTATGCAGAAAAAAGCTATGATAAATACTGCGGGGAAATTCAGTCTTATATAAAGGATATAAAGGACGTCGATGAGCTTTCTGTTGAAGATTTAAAGTATGTTGATGAGGTAGCCTGCAAGAAGGTAAGACGTGAGTTTGAACAGGGGTTCCAGGGAATTGAGTATAAACTTAATTCTGTAGGTTCTTCAAGAGGCGATTATCCTTTTATTACTATTACTTTGGGTCTTGCGAAGGACAGATTCGGTAAAATGGCAGCTATTACTGCTTTAGATGTACATAAAGAGGGTCAGGGCAAAAAGAATAACAAAAAACCTGTTCTTTTCCCTAAGATTGTTTTTCTGTATGACAAGGAGCTTCATGGGGAGGGCAGACCTTTGCACGATGTGTTCCTTGCAGGTGTCGATTGTTCAGCAAAAACTATGTATCCCGACTGGTTAAGCCTTTCAGGAGACAGTTATGTTGCAGATGCTTATAAGAAATACGGTGTTGTAATAAGCCCTATGGGCTGCCGTGCTTTCCTTTCTCTTTGGTTTGAAAGGGGCGGTATGAAACCTGCTGATGAAAATGACAAGGCCATAACTGTAGGAAGATTTAACTTAGGTGCTATAAGTCTGCATTTACCTATGATTCTTGCAAAGGCAAGGTCTGAAAGCAGAGATTTCTATGAAGTTCTTGACTATTATCTTGAGATGATAAGAAGCCTTCATAAGAGAACAATTGATTACTTAGGTGAAATGAGAGCGTCAACAAACCCTGTTGCTTATTGCGAAGGCGGTTTCTATGGCGGACATCTTAAACCAAGTGATAAAATTAAGCCTTTATTGAAATCTTGTACAATAAGCTTTGGTATTACTGCTCTTAATGAACTTCAGGAACTTTATAATCAGAAAAGTCTTGTTGAGGACGGACAGTTTGCCTTAGAGGTTATGGGATATATTAATAAGAAAGTTGACCAGTACAAGGCAGAGGACGGAATTTTATATGCACTTTATGGTACTCCTGCGGAAAGTCTCTGTGGTTTGCAGGTTAAGCAGTTTAGAAGAAAATATGGTATAATTGCTAATGTTTCTGACAGAGAATATGTTTCAAACAGTTTCCATTGTCATGTTAAGGAGGAAATTTCTCCTATACAAAAGCAGAACCTTGAAAAGAGATTTTGGAACTTAATGAACGGTGGTAAAATACAATATGTTAAGTATCCTATTTCATATAATAAAGACGCTATAGTAACTCTTATTGAAAGAGCTATGGATATGGGATTTTATGAGGGGGTAAATTTGAGCCTTTCTTACTGTGATGACTGCGGACATCAGGAACTTGAAATGGATGTGTGCCCTAAATGCGGAAGCACTAATCTGACTAAGATTGAAAGAATGAACGGATACCTTAGCTATTCAAGAGTAAATGGTGATACAAGGCTTAATGAGGCTAAGATGGCTGAAATTGCTGACAGGGTAAGCATGTAAATCACCGAAGGCGGGCAAATGAAGCTTGCTTCAATTTGCCGCCAAGGTGATTTATCGAGTATTTTTACTTGAAAGCGTGAGCTTTTACTTGCGTCAGCAAGAAAATATGCGTAAGCATATATAAAGTAAAAAGACGAGATAGCGGCTGACAAAAGAAATAAATAAAGTGGGAACAAGCAAATGAAGCTTGCATCAATTTGCCGCCGAGGTGATTTATCGAGTATTTTTACTTGAAAGCATAGGCTTTTACTTGCGTAAGCAAGCAAATATGCGTAAACATATATAAAGTGAAAAGATGAGATAGAGGCTGACGATAAAGAAGAGCTAGAATAAATCTTTTGAAAGCTTGATTTACATATAAAATGTGAAATCAAAGAAATTGAAATAATTTAATTCATATGAAAATAATTTTATATAACAAGTACGCTTATGCGTACTTGTTTGTTGAAATGGAGATATAGATATGAGATACCACAATATAACTCATGATGATATGCTTAATGGTGAGGGGCTGAGAACAGTACTATGGGTAAGCGGCTGTGACCACCATTGCCAAAATTGTCAAAATCCTATTACATGGGATATTAACGGCGGTTTACTTTTTGATGAGGATGCAGAAAGAGAGTTGTTTGAATGTATGGCACCGGGCTATATTTCAGGACTTACTTTCAGCGGTGGTGACCCGCTGCACATTGAAAACAGAGAAGAAATCACAAGACTAGCTAAAAAGGCAAAGGAAAAGTTTCCTGAAAAAAGTATATGGTTGTATACAGGTTATTTATGGGAACAGATAAGCAATCTTGAAATAGTTAATTATGTTGATGTAATTATAGACGGAAAATTTATGGAGGAATTAAAGGATAATCTTTTGCATTGGAGAGGCTCAAGCAATCAAAGAATAATTGATGTGCCTGCTACAATAAAAAAGGGTGAAGTTGTTCTTTATGAGGTTTAAAATATGAAAATTGAAGATAATAAAATATATTTTGCCAAAGTTAAAACAGGTGCAAAAATACCTGAAAGAGATATATGGAATGCGGGAATAGACATATATCCCTGTTTTGATGAAGATTATATGATAATACCGCCTCATAGTACTGCTCTTGTTCCAACAGGGATTGCAAGTGCTGTACCTGTTGATTATTACATACAGATACACGAAAGAGGCTCATCAGGAAGCAAAGGCATTAAATACAGTGCAGGTGTAATTGATTCAAGTTACAGAGGTGAGTGGTTCCTTGCAACTACAAATTCAAATGATAAGCCTGTAATAATAAGCAAGCTTAATTTGGAAAGCCTTCCTGAAAGTGTAAAAGAAATTATTGAAAATGCCTATATTGTATATCCATATACAAAGGCTCTTTTTCAGGGAATAGTACATAATGTACATAATGAGCTTGAAAGAGAGGAAATAAGCTATGACGAGCTTAAAACAATCCCATCTGAAAGAGGAAGCGGAAAGCTTGGCAGCAGCGGTAAATAAAAATTTAAACAGACGTAACCAAAATAAACTCAAAAGTTTATGAGTTTATTTAAGTTAAGTCTGTTTTTTTATTTATAATTTTCTTATAATGCCGCAGGCAATTTTTTTACCTGAATTACCGCTAGGTTGTGTTGTGAAATCATCAGGGTTTGAATGAATTATAATTGTTTTGCCTATAACATCATTCAAAGCAAATCTGTCTGTCAGAAATGATAGAAAAGCATATCCGCCGCTGTTTCCAAAAAGAGGCGGAAGATCTCCTGCATGATGAGGGTGAGGGCAGTTATTGGGATTATAATGACTTTTAGCGTCTGCAAATGGGTCATCTTCATTTCCTGTGCAGCTTGTGCCCTCATGAATATGAAAACCGAATATTGGGCTCTCACAAGGGGAATCATTATGAGGAAGTCCATATATATTGGCTGTTACAAGTACTCCATTGTCGGTTTGCCTGAATTGAACAATACCGTTTATCTGAGGATATTCGGGACTGCCTTTAATTCTTGCAAAGCTGCGTCCTGAAGTTGAATTATTTGTGTCCGGCATACATAACTC
The DNA here is from genome assembly GCA_905201505.1 of uncultured Eubacteriales bacterium. Taxonomy (GTDB): domain Bacteria; phylum Bacillota; class Clostridia; order Lachnospirales; family CAG-274; genus Gallispira. The sequence continues at coordinate 8,425 of CAJKOJ010000025.1, forward strand.
CTGTTGTTTTTTTGTAAGTATATGATAATAATAGATAAAGTGTGAAAAATAAAACATAGCATAAATTAAAGTAAATATTTTAAATGGTATTTAATAGAATGTATTCAAGTTACTGCCAATGGGCATTAGGCGAAATAAGTTGCAATGAAAGGTGATATTTGTTATTATAAATTTAAAGGCTGTGAGATGACAGGAGGAAGTATTATATGATAATAAGAGCAGTAAGAAAGTTCTGTTATGATTATTTTTCAATACCGGAGTATAAATCAAGTGTAAGAGTTGAATTTTTAGCAGGCGTAACAAATTATTTTACACTTATATATGCTGTTATGCTTGTGCCAGAAATTTTAATTGAGGCCTTTCCAGGGGCTATAGGAAGAAATGGCGAAATTATTAAAGATGCTTTAATATACGGTAATATTTCTGCAAGTCAAATGCTTGTTACACTGACGGCAATTGCTTTTATTGCAGCGGGAATTGCGTCGGTATTTATGGGCCTTTTTGTAAATCTGCCATTTGTACAGGGACCAAGTATTGCAATAGGTACATTTGTTACCTATACCATTTGCAGAGGGTTTGGATATAGCTATAATCAGGCTCTTGCCCTTGTTTTTATATCAGGTATATTGTTTTTTGTGCTTTCTGTAACAGGTATGGAAGAAAGACTGCACAGGGCAATACCAAATAATCTTAAATATGCTGTAAGTGCCGGAATAGGCTTTTTTATTGCATGTACGGGACTTGCAAAGGCCCATATTATTAACTTCAACTCTGATAGTAGTTTTGCAAATATATTCGGAATAAATATGGCAGATAAAAATAATGTAAGTGCTGTACTGGCTTTATTTATGGTTATTTTAATTGTAATAATGCTGAAAAAACATATACATGGTGCAATATTTATAGGAAAAGTTCTTTGTATATTTGCTGCTGTACCTTTGGGGCTGATACATTTAAAGGGTGGGCTTGATTTCAGCTATAATATTGATGTGACTACTTTGGCTTTAAAACTGGATTTTAATGGTCTTATAGATTTTACAAGCAATAATACTATATTTAATTCAGGACTTAATATACTTATAATTATATTCTCTCTATGTATTATGAATATATTTGAGACAATGTCAATGTTTATAGCAATGGACAGCTATATTGATGTGTCAAACGGAAAAACAAAAGGTGAAAAGAATGTGCCGAGAATTCTTGAGGTAGACGCTATTACAACTTCAGCAGGTTCATTGATTGGTTCAACAAGTGTATCAACATATGTTGAATCAACAGCAGGAGTGATTGAGGGAGGAAGAACAGGATTAACTGCTGTAGTAACAGGTATACTGTTTCTTGCAACAGTGCCTTTTACACCTCTAATGTCATTGGTGCCTTCTGCCGCTACAGCTACTACACTTATTGTGGCAGGCGTCATAATGATGGGTGTTCTTAAATATATTGATTTTAAGGATATAACAGAAGCTGTGCCTGCTTTTCTTACAATGATACTTATGCCGTTTACGAACAGTTTGTTGATTGGAGTTAGTATTGGTGTTATAAGTTATGTGCTTATTCATATTTTTATTGAACATGATAAAAAGATAAGTCCGTTATTATATATTTTAGGTTTTTTTATGTTTGTAACTTTTGTATTGATTCCTAGATAACAGGAATATATTTAATCACCTCTTCATATAATTATGTAGAGGTGAAATTTTTATGGATAAAAAATATTATTCGGCAAAGCACAGAAGAATGAGCAGAAGCGGTTATGTGAAAAAAACAGATACAGTTGCAGAAAAAGGCTCTACATTTGTTTTAAGACTGAATATTTGCCTTGGGCTTGCAATTTTTGCTGTGGGAGCATATCAGTTAAGAGATGGGTTTGCTGAGAGCATTAAGGGATACCTTACAACAAACACATCAGTTGATACTATGAAGGAAACAGCATCAAGCCTAAAGGACTTTGTTATAGAAACCAAAAGCGTTGGTTTTTTATCAGGCAGTGAAGAATTTATACCTGATGAAAATTCTATACAATATTTAAATAATATGGAGGAAAATTCATATTATAATATACAGAAAAAGCTTGAAACACCAAATGAAGTGTGGAAAAGGCCTGTTGATAACGGAGTTATAACAGATGTGTTCGGCAACAGACCTAACCCTGTAACAGGAAAAAATGAAAATCATAAAGGTATTGATATAGGTGTGCCCTTAAAAACTGAGGCTAAGGCTGTCAAAAGCGGTGAAATAATTGACAAAGGTTACTCTGATAGTTATGGATATTGGGTAAAATACAAAACTTATGATAATTATGTTATTATGTATGCACATTTAAGCTCTGTTGCAGCGGAAAAAAATCAGAAAATCAAGCAAGGTGATGTTATTGCTTATACAGGAAGTACAGGGAATTCAACTGGACCTCATTTGCACTATGAAATAATACAAAATAATGAATATTTAAATCCTTATAACTATTATATGGAGGCAGATGTTGAAAGTTAAAATTAAAAACTTTAATATTACGTTTAAACTGTCTACAATTTTAATGATATTACTTATGATTGCTCTAGGTTATTTAGAGCAATTTTTTATTTTATATGCCTTTATAATGATACACGAGTTAATACATATATTTTTTGCATTAAAATATGGGTGTAAATGCAGCGGTATAATTATTATGCCTATAGGTTTGTGTGCTGAAATAAAAGGTGTAGAAAATTTAAGGCTGATTAAAAGAAATATTATTGTTATTTCTGCACCGCTTTTTAATATTATATGCGGTATAATTTTAGGTAAAAATTTGATAGGTATAGGAAATATTATAATAGGTGTTTTTAATTTAATTCCGATTTATCCCCTTGACGGTGCAAGAATGTTTCAGAATATAGCAGGATATTTTATGGGAACTCTAAGAGCAAATAAGTACCTGATATTAATAAGCAAGGTATTTACAACTATGATTTTTGTTTTGGGGGTAATGCAGCTAGTGTTGTTTGATTTTGACTTTACACTTATTATTGCAGCATTTTATCTATACAAGGAAAGCAAAAGACTTGATATAAACAGGACATTTTATTTTTATAAATGCCTGATAAAAAACAAGTACACAGGTGTTATTAAAACAAGAATAATAAAAGCTGATGAGAATACAGAAATAAAAAATGTGTTTTATAGATTTTGTATTGACTATTATACAATAATATATGCAGACGGAAGGTTTATAAGTGAGGACTATGTGAGAAAATATATAAATAAATATGGCATAAATATAACTATAGCTGATATTTTAAGTGAATATTAAATATTTCTGCTTTATGAATTTGTAATAATATGTTATAATCAAAGTATTAATGTTTACGGAGGAAAAACTATGCTGAAGGAAATATTGCTTCAGGTTGAAAAGCCTGCAAGATATATAGGTAATGAAATAAATATGGTTGTAAAAAAACCTGAAGATGTGGATATAAGAATTGCTTTTTGCTTTCCTGATGTTTATGAAGTAGGAATGAGCCATTTAGGTCTGCAGATATTGTATTATTTTTTTAACAGAAGAGAGGATACTTACTGTGAAAGATGTTTTGCTCCATGGTATGATATGGAGGAGAAAATGAGAGAAAATAATATCCCTCTTTTTGCTCTTGAAACAGGTGATGAACTTAAAAAATTTGATTTTGCTGCCTTTACACTGCAGTATGAAATGAGTTATACAAACATTGTGAATATGCTTGATCTTGCTGGTATACCTGTGTGGTCAAAAGACAGAACGGAAAATGACCCTATTGTAATGGCAGGCGGACCATGTGCTTATAATCCTGAGCCTTTGGCTGAGATGGTAGATATATTCTATATAGGTGAGGGGGAAGTAAGCTATGATGAATTTCTTGACCTTTATAAGGAGATGAAGGCAAGAGGGTGTACAAAAGATGAATTCCTTGAAAAATGTCTTAAAATTGATGGAATATATGTGCCGAAGTTTTATGATGTGACATATAAGGATAATGGTGAAATTGCGTCTTTTGAACCAAACCATCCAGATGCTCCCAAAACTATTAAAAAGGTTATAGTAAAAGATATGGATACAGCATTTTATCCTGAAAAACAGTTAGTGCCTTTAATAGAGACCGTCCATGACAGAGTGACGCTTGAGGTATTCAGAGGGTGTATAAGAGGATGTAGATTTTGTCAGGCAGGCTATGTATACAGACCTGTAAGGGAAAAAAGCTGTGAAAAGCTTTTAGGACTGGCTGATTCTTTGCTTAAAAATTCAGGTCATGAAGAAATAAGCCTTACAAGTTTATCAACAGGTGATTACAGAAGTTTTGCTGATCTTGCAAACGGATTGATTGACAGTTATGCTAAAGACAGTGTAAGTATTTCTCTGCCTTCTTTGAGAATTGACGCATTTTCACTTGAACTTATGGAAAAGGTGCAGGCTGTAAGAAAATCAGGACTTACATTTGCACCTGAAGCAGGAACACAGAGGCTGAGAGATGTTATAAATAAGGGTATAACAGAAGAAGAAATATTAAATGGCTGTGCACTTGCTTTTTCCGGAGGGTGGACAAGGGTTAAGCTGTATTTTATGGTAGGATTGCCCACAGAAACTGATGAGGATTTAATGGGTATAGTAAACCTATCTAATGCTATTGTTGAAAAATTCTTTGAAATACCTAAGGAAGAGAGAAAAGGGCGTCCTATTTCCGTCACTGTAAGTTCTGCTTGTTTTGTGCCGAAGCCGTTTACTCCTTTCCAGTGGTCTGCACAGTCAACTGTTGATGAGTTTATGAGAAAGCAAAAGTATGTTAAAACAAATATGACAAGAAAACAGGTTAAATATAATTATCACGAGCCTGAATTAAGTTCTCTTGAAGGTGTGCTGGCAAGAGGTGACAGAAGAGTAGGAAAGGTTATATACAGGGCTTGGGAGCTTGGAGCTAAGTTTGACAGTTGGAGTGAATTGTTTAAGTATGACGCATGGATACAGGCTTTCGAGGATACAGGTGTGTCAAAGGAATTCTATGCAAACAGAGAAAGAAGTTACGAAGAAATATTGCCTTGGGACCACATTTCAATTGGGGTAAGCAAAAAGTTCTTTATAAATGAAATGGAAAAAGCTAAGGCTGAAACAGTTACACCTAATTGCAGGAAACAGTGCTCAGGCTGCGGTGCAGCACAGTTTGAAGGAGGTGTTTGTTTTGAATAGCTGGGAAGTTGTAAATACAAATATTAAGTACAGATTGGAATTTTCAAAAACGGGCAGAATGATATATATAGGGCATTTGGATTTGTTAAAGCTTTTCCATAGAATTTTTAAAAGAGCAGGTGTGCCTATTGGTCACTCATGGGGATTTAATCCTCATCAGCTGACAACTTTTGCTGTGCCTTTGGCTCTCGGGGTAAGCAGTGTGGGCGAAGTTATTGATATACAGCTGACTGAAAAAATGGATTGCAATGAAATAAAAGAAAGACTTAATCTAATTATGCCTGAGGGTATAGAAATTCTTCAGGTTATTGAGCTGGAATTCAGTGCTGTAAATTGTGCAGCAGCTGTAGCCTATGGGGATTACTGTGTTACATTAGACAGAAAGTTTGAGAATATAAAAGCTGTAGTTTATGAAATTATGGCTTCAAAAGAGATAAATATAGAAAGAACCGTAAAAAAGAAAACAAAAATTGTAAATATAAGACCTCTTATAAGATATATATATATTGACAATGAAAGCGATAAAACAGATTTATATGTAAACATTGCAACAGGAAGCCAGGGTAATCTTAAAATAGATGTGCTTCTTGATTATATTTATTCAAAGCTAGGGGCTGAATTCAGATTTGAAAAAGTGGATATTTTAAGAGGTACTTTATATACTGAACATGAGGGAGAGCTGCTGCCATTATGTCTGGAAGAAGAATTTATGTAGACTGCTATTCTCAATATTACAGAGCTGCATTGACAGAAAACGGAAAACTTGCTGAAATTATTCTGCAGGATAAAGAAAACAAGGCGGGTATAGGGGATATTTATGCAGGCAGAGTTGAAAAAATTCTGCCATCTAAGATTGCCTTTGTAAATATTGGTGAGGAGAAGCCTGTTTTTTTGCAGTTGAATGACAAGGCGGAAATTGAGAATACAATAAATGTTAAACAGGGACAAGAAATAGTAATACAGATAATAAAGGACGCTGTTGATGAAAAATGTGCTGTTGCTACAACTAATATAAGCAGAGCAGGAAAGTACTGTGTAATAGTTAAGGACAACGGTGAAAACGGAGTTTCAAAAAAAATAACAGATGATAAAAAAAGGGAAGAGTTAAAAAAAACGGCAGATGAAAATAAGCCGGAGGGCTATAGTATAGTAATGAGGACAAGCTGTGAAAATGCCGGTACAGATGAAATAGAAAATGAACTTAAAAACCTTAAAGAAGAGCTTGCTGAAATTGATAAAAAGGGGAAATACACAAAAGCTCCTGCAATAATATACAAGGATGTAAATCCTCTTGAAAGGGTTTTAAGGGATTTGGCTGATGAAGAGTGCAGCATTGTAATAAATGATAAAAAGGAATTTGAAAATCTGGGTATAAGTTATAATAATATTGAACTATATAGCGGTGATATTCCTTTATTTGTAAACTTTGGTATTGAAAATCAGATTGAAAAACTTTTTAACAGAAAAATATGGCTTGACTGCGGAGGATATATTGTAATAGATGAAACAGAGGCTATGTCTGTTATAGATGTAAACAGCGGAAAGTCAATAAATGTTAAAGATATATTTAAAATAAATAAGGAAGCTGCAATTGAAGCTGCAAGACAAATTAGACTTAGAAATCTAAATGGTATGATAATAATAGATTTCATAAATATGAAGAGTAAAAGTGAAAATGAAGAACTCTATAGTATACTTAAAAGAGAACTTAACAAAGACAGAGTAAAAACGCATATTGTAGGTATGACAGAGCTTGGGCTAATGCAGCTGACAAGGCAGAAACAGAGAAAGCCGCTGAGCAAGTATATATATCACAAATGTGCTGTATGTGACGGTCTGGGGAAAGTAAAAGATGTGTCATACATTGCTGATTGTATAAATAATCAAATTATTAATATATTTGCATCTACAATTTATAAGTATGTCAGGATTTCTGCATGCAGTACGGTTATTGATGCTGTTGAAAAAGGATGCAGTCTGATTGAGGAAAGATATAATGGAAAAGTTGAGCTGAATAAAATAGCTACATCAAGATTTGACTATTATGAAATAATAAAGGCAAAGAACTAACTTACAGTATAAGACAATAAAGTGGAATATACTTGACAAGTTGGTGAAAAAGTAATAAAATAAATGTGTAGCAATAAAGAATATATGTATACGTGCATTATTACATGTATTCTTTTAACACGTTTAAAGTAATCAGAAAATCAGTCCTGAGATTAGCTGCTAAGGATTGGCTTTCTGATACTTTATATGTATAGACCCTTACAGATAAAATGAAAATTTGTTTTGGGATATATGGACTTTGAAAATTTAATAGGAGGTGTCTAGACTGGATACATCAATTATTATTTGGTTATGTATCGTCTTTGCATCCGTTTTAATTTCGTTGATAATTGGTATTGCTGTTGGTAAGTATATCAGGAAAAAGTTTGCTGAAGCTGAAATAGGTTCTGCTGAAAGAGAAGCTGAAAGCATTAAGCTTGAAGCAAGAAAAAATGCAGAAGCTACAAAGAAGGAAGTCCTTTTAGAGGCTAAAGAAGAAGCACTTAAAACGAAGAATGAAGTTGAAAAGGAATGTAAGGATAGAAAGAATGAAATACAGCGCCTTGAAAAACGTATCACTCAAAAAGAAGATGCAGTGGATAAAAAAGCTGCTTCTCTTGAAAAGAAGGAGGAACAGCTTAATAACAAGATTGAAGCTGTTGAAAATGAGCGTAAAGAGGTTGAAGCTCTTAAAGATAAAGAGCTTGCGGAGCTTGAACGTATCTCAGGTTTAACTACTGATGAAGCTAAAGAATATATTCTTGAAAGTGTTAAAGATGAGGTTAAGCACGAAACTGCTGTGATGATTAAGGAAATGGAAGCTAATGCAAAGTCTGAGGCAGACAAGAGAGCTAAGGAAATTATTGCAGATGCTATTCAAAGATGTGCCGCAGACCATGTTGCAGAGACAACTGTATCTGTAGTAAATTTACCTAACGATGAAATGAAGGGAAGAATCATTGGACGTGAAGGTAGAAACATCAGAACATTAGAACAATTGACAGGCATTAACTTTATTATTGATGATACGCCTGAGGCTGTAATTTTATCAGGCTTTGGAGCTATGAAGAGAGAAATTGCAAGGATTGCTCTTGAAAAGCTTATTATTGACGGACGTGTTCATCCGGGAAGAATAGAGGAAATGGTTGATAAGGCTAAGACTGAAGTCGAAGCTGCTATGAAAGAGGCTGGTGACAATGCAACATTTGAGACAGGTGTGCATAGTCTTCATCCTGAATTAATTCGTCTTCTGGGTAAGATGAAGTATAGAACCAGTTATGGACAGAATGTTTTACAGCATTCTATAGAGGTTTCTCATTTATGTGGTGTAATGGCTGCTGAACTTGGTGAAGATGTTACACTTGCTAAGAGAGCCGGACTGTTGCATGATATTGGTAAATCTATTGACCAGGATATGGAAGGAACCCATGTTGAACTTGGAACCGCATTATGCAGAAAGTATAAGGAATCTAATATAGTTATAAATGCTGTTGAGGCACACCATGGTGATGTTGAACCTCAGAGTATTATTGCTGTATTGGTACAGGCTGCTGATGCTATTTCTGCGGCTAGACCGGGAGCCAGAAGCGAGACTCTTGAAACATATATTAAGCGTTTGCAGTCTCTTGAGGAAATTGCAGACTCATTTAATGGAGTTGAAAAATCTTTCGCAATTCAGGCTGGCAGAGAATTGCGAGTTATGATAGTACCTGAAAAGGTATCTGATGATGATATGGTGTTAATGGCCAGGGATATTGCTAAGAAAATTGAAAATGAGCTTGAATACCCAGGTAACATTAAGGTTAATCTTATCAGAGAAACTAGAGCGATTGAGTACGCTAAATCTTCTAAAGCAAATTAAATTGAAAAAATGTGAGGCTATTGCAGGTTGACTGCAATAGCCTTTTTAAATTATTTAAAAAGGGGTGATAATATGAAGAAATATATTTTGATATGCATGCTTTAATAATCATTATATTGACGTTTGCTTTAAATACAATGGCAGAAACTGTTTTTAATGATGATGATAAAATACAGAATTATTCAAGACCTTATGTGGAAATGCTTGTGAATATGGGAGGTATAAGCGGATATACTGACAATACCTTTAAACCTCAGGGAACAATATCAAGAGGGGAATTTTTGAGTATGTGTATTAATTCCTTTGGAAGTGAGAAACTGTATAATGAGCTGAACAATATAAATTCAGAGGAGTATAATAAAATTGTTAATGAATATAATTATAATGCTCTATGGAATGGTGCTGCCAATGATATGCTTGTGGCAGCAAATATAATGGAATTGTGCAAAAATTATATAGGAAGTGAATGGAATGAGCCTGTAACAAGAGCTGAGGCAGCCGATATGATTTATAACTGTATATGTAAGCTTACAGATGAAGATATAAATACAGAAGTTAATACAGATTTAATTAATGACCTGAATATAGTTAAAAAAAGTGAATATGCTTATTGTATAAGTATGCTGTTTTCTTTAGGAATTGTGCAGGGTGACAGCAATGGTAAATTTAACCCGGATAAAAATCTTACAAGAGAAGACAGTGCTATACTTATATGCAAGGCAATTAAGCCTGAATTAAGAGAGGTGAAAGCTGTGGCTGATAATCCGTTTAATACAGTTGTAACAGGAAGAAGGGGTGAAAAAAGCATAAAAAATTTTGTAAAAACTGCTTTCGAGCCGGTTGGAAAAGTAATGTATATTTATGGAGGAGGCTGGAATGAGGCTGATGATGGGGCAGGAGAAGAAGCAATGACCCTTGGGCTTTGTCAAAGCTGGATTGATTTTACAAATAAGCAAGACAGCAGTTATAATTACAAAAACTATGATTACAAGAAAAATGTAAATGTAATACACAGCGGTCTTGACTGTTCGGGATATGTAGGCTGGGTAATATATAATGTAATGAATGACGGAAATGGATATGTTACAAATTCATATAAAATGGATAATATGCTTGTAGAAAAAGGATTAGGTTCAATTACAGATAAAAGTAAAGTAACAGGGAGAAAAGCAGGAGACATAATGTGCAGTAATTGCAGCGACTGCAAGCATGTATATATAAGTCTTGGAATGTGCAGTGACGGCAGTGAACTTTTACTGCATTCAAGCCCGCCCGGAGTACAGTTAAGCGGTACATATACTCCTGATGGGAATAAAAATTCAGAAGCAGTGAAACTGGCAGAAAAATATATGAAAAAATATTATAATGATTGGTATGTTAAATATCCTGACAATGCCAGAAATACGTCTTATCTAACACATTATGACAAGTTTTGCTGGTCGGTTTTAAGTGATGATGAGGGATACAGAAATATGACACCTGAGGAAATATTAATAGATATATTTGACGAATATAAATAACTTAATTCTAAAATAAGAAGAAATAATATATTAAAATAAATTTTGGTAAAAAAATAAAGTAAATTTAAAAATAATCGGAAAAGCGACAAACTGAGGCACATTTAATATGTGCCTTTTTTATTTGGCTGTAATTTCAAGGTTTTGTTATTGTACATAAGGTTATAATATTTATTGATGAAAATAATAAAAAACCTTGGAGGTCATATATAATGGAAAAGTTTATCATTACAGGCGGAAACAGAATGAGCGGCAATATAAATATATCAGGTTCGAAAAATTCAGTATTGCCCATATTGGCAGCTACGCTTCTGATTTCTGATACTTGTATTATAAATAATGTTCCAAGGTTAAGAGATGTTTATACTATGATTGAGCTTTTAAAATATTACGGGGCTGATGTGGAATTTGACGGAAGTGTAAAAGTTAATTGCAGCAATATTGAAAACAGAGGACCAAGTGAAAAAGTAAAGGATATAAGAGCTTCTTTTTTGTTGGTTGGGGCACTTCTTGGAAGATTTAAAAAAGTTTCTATGTTTATGCCCGGAGGCTGCAATATTGGTCAAAGACCTGTTGACCTGCATTTAAAGGGTTTTGGTGTGTTAGGGGCAGAACAATCTCTTGATGGTGGAATAATTGATATAAATGCAAAATATCTTAATGGAGGGGAGGTTTATCTTGACTTTCCCAGCGTAGGAGCTACAGAGAATATAATATTGGCGGCGGTAATGGCAAAAGGGAAAACTATAATAAGTAATTGTGCAATTGAGCCTGAGATAATTGATTTAGCTGATTTTTTAACAAAGGCCGGTGCCAAAATTACAGGTGCAGGAGGTGATACCATTATAGTAGAGGGTGTTGACTGTCTGAGGGGTGTGGAACATAAAGTTATACCAGACAGAATTGAAGCGGGTACTTTTATGCTGGCTGTTGCAGGTGTAGGCGGAGAATGCAGAATTAATAATGTAATTACGGATCATATTAAACCTGTAATTCTAAAGTTAAAAGAAATGGAGGTAGAAATAACAGAAGATGAAAATGCAATAGTTGTTTCTGCTGATGGAAATATTGTAAACACAGATATTAAAACAATGCCTTATCCAGGGTTTCCTACAGATATGCAGGCACAATTTACAGCCCTTATGGCTAAGGGACTGGGAACAGGGATAGTAAATGAAACTGTTTTTGAAAATAGATTTATGCACATAGGCGAGCTTAATAAAATGGGTGCTAATATTACTGTAGAAGGCAGAACAGCCGTTGTCAGGGGAGTGGATTCTCTTGCAGGAGCAAATGTTGAAGCAACGGATTTGCGTGCCGGAGCCGCATTAATAATTTCTGCTTTAGCGGCAGAGGGGACAACAGAAATAGGACATATACATTATATTGACAGAGGCTATGAGCTGATTGAAGAAAAATTATCAAAAGTGGGATGTAATATAAAAAGAATAGAAATTTAAATATAGTGGAATTAAATTTATATTTATAAAATGGAGGTGTTTATTTTGAGGAAAGTAATTTTTACAAGTATAGTGGCTGCTTCTATGTTTGTGCCTATTGCTGTAAGCGAAGGACAGGTTATGCCTGTATGCAGTATTATTGAAGAGACGGAAGTAAAAGCCTGTACAAATGTAAATAATGAGCTTGAAAATTATGTTGTGGGGGTTGTAGCAGGGGAAATGCCTGTCAATTTTCCTCATGAGGCATTAAAGGCTCAGGCTGTTGCAGCAAGAACCTATGCAGTAAGGCAGATGCAGTCTGATTCTAATATAAAATATGAGGATATAGCTCAGGCGTATATTTCTGTAGATAAGATGAAAAAGATGTGGGGAAATAAATTTGATGAATACTATGCAAAAATAAAAAGTGACGTATATGCAACAGCAGGGCAAATTCTTGAATATGATAATGAACCGATTTTGGCCGCTTTTTGTTCAACAACTAACGGATATACTGAAGAGTGTGAAAATGTATGGACACAAAATTTGCCTTATCTTAAGAGCGTAAAGTCAGAAGGGGATGAGTTATCACCATATTTTAATGATAAAGTTGTGGTATCTAAAAAGAGATTTGCAGATATATTTGGAGGTACTGATGCTTCTGTAATTGAAAAAACTGACGCAGGATATGTAAAAACTGTAAAAATAGGCGGCAGTGTGTACAGCGGTGATAAAATCAGACAGACTTTAGGTTTAAGGTCTACATGTTTTGATATAAGCTGCCAGGGAGATAATATGATTGTTTCCACAAAGGGATACGGACACGGAGTGGGTATGAGCCAGTACGGCGCTTGTTATATGGCAAATAGCGGAAGTAATTATAAGGATATTTTAAAACACTACTATAAAGGTACAAATCTTAAAAATTTATAAAATAGTATTATTAGTTGTTGTAAATCGGCGGTTATTGTTATAAAATAACTTATAAGGCAAAATAACAGTTTTGTTAATAAATAAAATGGAGGAAGAAATATGGAAGATAATAACCGCAGTAGTAATGATAATATAAATGATGACAGTAATAAATCAGGTAAAGGCAGTTCTGATTCTAAAACATTTTTTAGAATACTTATTATTTCTCTTGGACTGACATTTTTATTTAACCTTGTAATGACATCAATGGCATTACGAACTCAAAGTGAATTAGACTACAGTGATTTTGTAAACTGGGTTGAACAGGATAAGATAGAAAAAGTTGAATTTCGATCTGATAAGCTAGTTGCTTTCCCTCGTGCAGAAAAGCTAGAAGAAAGTGATAAGAAACTAGCAGAGGGCAGTGATAAGTTTTTTGTAGGAAAAATAAGTTATGATGAACTGGTGCCTATATTAAGAAAGCATAATGTTAAATTTTATTCGCCTATTCAGTATAATTCGCCTATTATTTCATTTTTTACAAGCTGGATATTGCCACTTGTAATTATGTATTTGGGATTTATGCTTATAATGCGTTTTGCTGTAGGTAAAATGGGCGTTGGAGGAATGGGCAAGTCTAATGCAAAAGTATATATGGAAAAGGAAACTGGTGTCACATTTGCTGATGTTGCGGGTCAGGACGAAGCTAAGGAATCATTAAATGAGATTATAGACTTTCTGCATAATCCTGACAAATACAGAAAGATTGGTGCTAAACAGCCAAAAGGAGCTTTGCTTGTAGGTCCTCCGGGTACAGGAAAAACATTGCTTGCAAGAGCTGTAGCAGGAGAAGCAAATGTTACATTTATGAGCCTTTCAGGATCTGACTTTGAAGAAATGTTTGTAGGTGTAGGTGCATCAAGAGTACGTGAGCTTTTTAAAAGTGCACAGGAAAACGCTCCATGTATTGTATTTATTGATGAGCTTGACGCAGTGGGACAAAAAAGAGACAGCAGGTTCGGGGCAAATGATCAGACTCTTAATCAGCTGCTTTCAGAAATGGACGGATTTGATTCTTCAAAAGGCGTTGTAATATTGGGAGCAACAAACAGACCTGAAGTTTTGGACAAGGCTTTGCTGAGACCGGGAAGATTTGACAGAAGAATTATTGTTGAAAATCCAGACTTAAAAGGCAGAATAGCTGTACTGCAAGTTCATATTAAAGGTGTAAAGCAGGGTGATAATATTAATCTTGAAAAGATTGCCTTGGCTACAAGCGGTGCAAGCGGTGCTGACCTTGCAAATATTGTAAATGAAGCGGCACTTCGTGCTGTAAGACTTGGAAGAGATGAAATACTTCAGGAGGACTTAATGGAGTCTGTTGAAGTTGTCATAGCAGGCAAGGAAAAGAAAGACAGAATTATGTCTGAGAGAGAAAAGAAAATTGTTGCTTTTCATGAGGTAGGACACGCTCTTGCCGCAGCACTGCAAAAGAATGCACAGCCTGTGCAGAAGATAACTATTATACCCAGAACTATGGGTTCATTGGGGTATACAATGCAGATGCCTGAGGAAGAACGTTATCTTATGAGTAAAGATGAAATATTAGCCAAAATTGTTGTTTATCTTGCAGGAAGAAGTGCAGAGGAAATTGAATTTGGCTCTGTGACAACAGGTGCAAGCAATGACATAGAAATGGCTACAAACCTAGCAAGAAATATGATAAGCCTTTATGGTATGAGTGAAAAATTTGATATGATGGCTCTTGAAAGTGTACAAAATAAATATCTTTCAGGAGACAAGGTTGCAGTTGTCGGAGAGAGAACTATAGCTGAACTTGATGCGGAAGTGCTTGAAATTATAAAAAGTTGTCATAAAAAGGCTAAGGAAATGCTCACTGAAAACAAAGATGCTCTTGAGGAGATAGCAATGTTCCTTTATGAAAGAGAAAATATTTCAGGTGAGGAGTTTATGGAAATATTCAGAAAGTACAGCCTTGAGGAAAAAAATGATGAAACTGATAAAACAAATAATCAATGATGTTTTTACAATTATTTATCCAAATCGTTGTATGGGCTGTGATAAAATTTTAAGTATAGGTGAGGGTAAATGGCTTTGTGAAAAATGTATGCCTCAGTTTGAAATAAAGGAATACAAAAGGTGCAGTATTTGCGGAAGAATTATTTACCACAATGGAAAATGCAGAGTTTGCAACAGCGAAAAGATATATTTTGATAAGGGATATTCCTTGTTTGAATATAAAAATTCTGTAAGAAACGCAGTGAGACAGTTTAAGTATAAAAGCATGAAGAGCTATGGTAAATATCTTGGAAAGTTGATGTCTGATTATGCTGTTTCTAGAATTAATATGAAATTTGACTATATAACAGCAGTGCCCCTGCATAGAAAAAGGCTGAAAAGCAGGGGCTACAACCAAGCTGAAATACTTGCAAAAGCAGTTGCAAAGGAACTAAATGCTGAATATAAGAATATTATTGTACGTCATATAAATACAAAACCTCAGAATAACCTGGGGAAAGCGGAAAGGCAGAAAAATATAAAAAATGCCTTTTCCCTAAATAAGGATGTATCTGTGAGAGATAAAACAATACTCTTGATAGATGATATTTTTACAACAGGTTCAACAATAAATGAGTGCAGTAAGGTACTGAAGAAAAATAAAGCTGCACGAGTTGAGTTCCTTACTTTGAGCTGCAGAAGTGAAGATTAATCAATTTTTATAGGTATTTTAAATTTGCTTATTAATTTTTTATAGCAGTCTTCGCAAATATCAAAGCAGTGGTTTTCATTATCAAAGCTACTATTATAGCCCCATCTTTTCTCAATGGACAGATAGTCGGAGGTATATCCGAATTTATCTGTAGTTATGTCTTTGCCACAGCAGTTACATTTGATGCTGCATACTTTTTCAGTTATTACGGCTTCATTTTTGTATGTTTTCATATTTTAACCTCCTTTGGCCATAAATTAAAACAAAAAGTGGTAAGTAAAATAGTATGGGCATAATAAATATGACTTTTAAAAATATATATTTTTGCTGTAACAATATGGGTATAAGCATTAATTATATTATATCATGACTATACTATTTTACATATACCTCAAATAAACAGAGAGGCTTTGAAGTGTAATATATTTTAATTATAAAGCATTTGTGAGGATTTGTACACTAACAATTAATTGAAAGGCTGTGATAAAATGTCAGAATATAAAATTGATATGCATACTCATACTATTGCAAGCGGACATGCATACAGTACAATTACTGAAAATGCCAGGTATGCCGCATCAATAGGTATAGAGTATCTTGGAATGACAGATCATGCTCCCGGTATGCCAGGGAGCTGCGGTGCACTGCACTTTCTTAATCTAAAAGTTATTCCTGAATATATAGAAGGTGTTAAAATCTTTAAAGGAATTGAATTTAACATAACTGATTACAGTGGTAAGCTGGATAAGTCAATACGAAAAAAGATTATAAAAAGTTTTGACATAGCAATTGCAAGTCTTCATATACCGTGCATTGCTCCGGGAACTGAAGAAGAAAATACAGCCGCTTTGGTAAACACTATTAAAAATCCGTTCATAAATATTATAGGTCACCCGGGAGATCCAAGGTATCCTATAAATATAAAGCAGGTCGTTTCTGCTGCAAGGGATACACAAACTTTGCTTGAAATCAATAATTCATCATTTAATCCTGATAATGGCAGAGCAGGAGGAGAAAAGATAGCTGTTGAAATATTGAAAGAATGTAAAAAACAGGGGCTGCCTGTTATACTGGGAAGTGATTCCCATTATCATACTTATATAGGTGATTTTTCAAGATGTGAAAAACTGATTGATGAAGCACAAATGCCGAAAGAACTTATAATTAATTACAGTACAAAACAGTTTGATGAATTTATAAAATATAAGAAAGATTTGTGCAGAGAACTGTGATGTGTTCTTCGAATCTGATAAAGACAAAATAAAGAAATGAATATAAATTCTACCGCGTTTTCATAAAGGTATGTCAGTATACAGGGTGCATTTTAAATTTTATATATTTAGTATTGAAATATATATATAGATAAGTTATAATATTAT
>CAJKOJ010000026.1 GCA_905201505.1 uncultured Eubacteriales bacterium
TAATATATAAAACTTGGTATAATTCTTAATAGGAAATAAAATTTGACATATATCTACAATGGCTATATAATGATTACGGCACCTTAATTCTTTACAAGAAATAAAGTACGGGGAAACATAATGTAAATTTGTATCATGTATAGTATTTGGAGTTTTGCTGTTATGTTATTCAAAATTTCGTATACCTGAACAACTTACACCGCAGATTTCTATGTATGTAAATAATACAAATATTTCTACAGGCATATATATAAATTATAAGTACTATGGAGCTAACGGCAGTACCTTAGGATTAAATAAAAACTTGTTCTTAAATAAACAATAAAATTAAAAAAGCTGATTTACCTGTAATAAGGTAATCAGCTTTTTAGCTTTTCAATATAAATTAAGCGTTTCTAACTATGATAAAGCATTATTATATAGTTATATAAAATGGAGTAATGTTATTTAATATTATTCAGTTCCTTTTCTATATCTTCTCTTTTTACTGTACTCAGGGCTGAAATATAGCCTGAGACCGCTTTTTCAAAGTATTCTTTTGCTTTGTTATAATCTTTTTCTGACTTTGAGATAATTCCCATATAATAAAGACTTTCTGTCATAGTGTCTCTGTATTTAAGTGCTGTGAGGAAGTATTCCTTTGCTTTTTCAATATCTCCCTTTGTATAATAAATCTGACCTAAATTGTCCCATGCAGGGGCATAAGTTTCATTGTCTTTTAATGCCTGATTTGTAAGGTCTTCTGCCTTAACAAAGTCTTTCTTTAAAAGATAGAAATATGCAAGGGTTGTAAGAGTATTTGGATTTATATAATTAAATCTTGACTGCAAGTCTTCAATTGTTGAAATTGCCTTGTCTATATCTCCCATTACCCAGTAACAGCTTGAAATTGCAAGAGGAATAAGTTTTTCAAAAAGAACTTTTGTGTTTATTTTCTCTGCCCTTTTAAACACCTTTAGTGCTTCTTCAGCTTTTCCGTCATGGAGTGCATCAAGAGCATAGTTATAAAGTGCTTTTACATTTCTTGTGTTTCTTTTCACTGCTATGGTGTAAAATTCTTTTGCTTTGTCGGGCTTTCTGAAAAAATAATACATATTGCCTATCATACCCAGTACATAGTTATGACAAATCAATGCACTTAATATGAGATAGAGAAAAAAAGCAGGTATGAGGTACCATTCCGGCAGCTGCATAAGATGAACAAGTATTATAAATGCAAGCATCATATATCCTAAAAACATATATTTCCAATATTTAACCAAATCAATTTTCTGTTGTTTTTTATTCATTGTCTTTTCTTTCCTTTTTTCTTTTGAACTGAGTATCCGAATTTGCCGAGTTTTGTGCCGAGACCAAAGTATTCACCGTGGGAATAACATATTGGTCTGGATTTTTCAAAGTCAAATTTGCCTGTTTCATCCATATATTTTTCATCGGCAAGAGCACCTAATATTTCTGCCAAAAATACATGGTGGGAGCCAAGTTCAATAACTTCCTTAACCTTGCACTCAATTGAGATAGGGCTTTCTGCAATAATAGGGCAGTTAAGATGAGGTGCTTTTTCTTTTGTAAGTCCCATTTCTTTAAATTTGTCATAGTCGCTGCCGCTTTTAACACCGCACCAGTCTGTAGCTTTTGTAAGTTCTTCTGTTGTTACATTTATTACGAATTCTCCTGTTTCTTTAATGATATTATAGGAGTGTCTTTCGGGACGAACTGAA
This sequence comes from uncultured Eubacteriales bacterium, assembly GCA_905201505.1. Taxonomy (GTDB): domain Bacteria; phylum Bacillota; class Clostridia; order Lachnospirales; family CAG-274; genus Gallispira. Next base: position 1,722 of record CAJKOJ010000026.1, read on the forward strand.
ATATATGTCATAGCAGGATTTGTATTTATTGTACCTGTCCATGCTATTGTAATGATATTGCTGTTTTCCATAGTGCCGCAGCTGACCATAACTACCGGTACAGGATAAAGTATGGTGCCGGGCTTCCATATTTGTTTTGACATAGTTTACCTCCAAAATTATTTATTACAATATTATACACTAAAATTTTATCATTTTCAATTGATATTAGCCGAATAAAATGTTAAGATATAATGTAGAATTATATTTTTTGACAAAAAGAGGTTTAATATGAATTTACCTATTGAATATACAGAAAAAATGAAGAAACTTTTAGGCGATGAGTATGACGCATATATAGAAAGTTTCAACGAAGAAAGGCTGTACGGGCTGAGAGCCAACACATTAAAAATTATGCCTGAGGAGCTTGAAAAAATTGTTGACTGGAATTTAACTTCTGTACCATGGTGCAAAGAAGGATTTTATTATGAAGGGGAAAAAATAAGACCTGCAAAGCACCCCTTTTATAATGCAGGACTTTACTATATTCAGGAACCTTCTGCAATGTCAACAGGAGCAATGCTGCCTGTTGAACCCGGTGACAGAGTAATTGACCTGTGTGCTGCACCCGGCGGCAAAAGTACTCAGGCGGCGGCAAAGCTTGATGGCAAGGGGATAATTGTGAGCAATGACATAAGTGCATCAAGGTGTATGGCACTGCTTAAAAATATTGAAGTAAGCGGTGTACCCAATGCTGTTATTACAAATGAGGACCCTAAAAATTTGGCAGAAAGATTTGAAGGATTTTTTAACAAGGTAATTGTAGATGCACCTTGCAGCGGTGAAGGTATGTTCAGAAAAGATGACGCAGCCGTAAAAAGCTGGGAAAGTCATAAAACCGAATTTTGCTGTTCATTGCAAAGGGATATTTTAAAGGCGGCAGCAAAGCTCCTTTGCGGCGGCGGTATTATAGCTTATTCTACCTGTACATTTGCTCCTGAAGAGGACGAGGGTATGATACAGGAGTTCTTAAATGAAAATACCGATTTTGAACTTATTGAATATGATAAGAGCGGCGGATTTATTGACGGAAGACCTGACTGGGTTGTAAATGGAAGTGATGAGCTTAAAAAATGCGGACGTCTTATGCCTTATAAGGTAAAGGGTGAGGGACATTTCCTAGGCCTTTTGCACAAGAAGGGCGAAGATATGAAAGTTGAACCGCCTAAAGACAGCACAGCAGATGAAAAACTGCTTGGTGATTACTATAAGTTTATGAAAGAGAATCTGAACATTGAAATAAAAGATAATCTTGTGCTGCATAAAGAAAGCCTTTTTACTGTTCCCTACTGCCTTGATTTAAGGGGGCTTAGAGTGAAAAGAAGCGGACTTTATTTAGGTGACTGCAAGAAAAACAGGTTTGAGCCAAGTCAGGCTTTTGCTATGACATTGAAAAAAGAGGATGTTAAAAACAGCATTGATTTTGAGCTTGGTGATGAAAACCTTGCAAGATATTTGAGAGGTGAAAGCTTTGCTGTTGACTGCCGTGACGGCTGGATTTTGGTTTGTGTTAAGGGTTATCCTCTTGGTTGGGGTAAGGTGCAGAAGGGCAGATTGAAGAATAAGTATTTGCCAAGTTGGATGAATTAGGAATAAATTTTCATTCAGCCGCATAAGCAGATGAATGAAAAAACATTTTATATATGAAATGTTAAAATATTATTTTTGTTTAGGTATGCTTTGGAAAGCAGTAAACTTAGGAAATACAGAGAGGAATAAAAATGGATTTTTTACCTGTAACAGTTGAGGATATGAAAAAAAGAGGCTGGGAACAGCCTGATTTTATATATGTATCGGGTGACGCTTATGTTGACCACCCGTCTTTTGGTGCGGCAATAATTACAAGAATGCTTGAAAGCAAGGGATACAAAGTTTGTGTTATACCGCAGCCTGACTGGAAAAGCACAAAGGATTTTACGAGGTTTGGTAAACCAAAACTTGCATTTCTTGTAAGCGGCGGAAACATTGATTCAATGGTAAACCATTATTCAGTTGCCAAAAAGAAACGTGATAAAGACCTATATTCTCCGGGAGGCGAAGGTGGTCACAGACCTGACAGGGCAACAATTGTGTACTGTCAGAAAATAAGAGAAGCTTACGGTAATTCTGTCAGTATATTGATAGGCGGTATTGAAGCGAGTTTAAGGCGTCTTTCTCACTATGATTACTGGGATAACAAGGTAAGGCGTTCAATACTGCTGGATTCACAGGCTGATTTGCTTATGTATGGTATGGGTGAGCACCAGATTACAGAAGTTGCTGAAGCTCTTGAAAGCGGTATTGAGGCTAGGGATATTACATTTGTCAGAGGTACTGTATACAAGACCAAGACACTTGAAAATATATATGAGGATTATATTAAACTGCCGCACTTTAAAGAGAGTTCCAAGGATAAAAGAGTGTATGCTGAGGGATTTTTAAAACAATATGAAAATACAGATGCAGTAACGGCTAAAATACTTGTTGAACCTTACAGTGACTGCTATGTGGTGCAGAATAAGCCATCGTTTCCGCTTACACAGTCAGAATTTGACTACAGCTATGGTCTGCCTTATATGAGAAATTACCATACTATGTATGAGGAAAAGGGTGGGATACCGGCCATAGAGGAAGTTAAATTCAGTATTATAAGCAACAGAGGCTGTTTTGGCAGCTGTAATTTCTGTGCCCTTGCTTTTCATCAGGGCAGAGTAATACAGGCGAGAAGCCATCAGTCTATAATGACAGAGGCTGAAAAAATAACGTGGGAGCCTGATTTTAAGGGATATATTCACGATGTGGGCGGTCCTACTGCCAATTTCAGACAGCCTGCATGTGAAAAACAGCTTACAAAGGGTGCTTGTAAAAACAGGCAATGTCTTTTCCCTGATGCATGTAAGAATTTAAAGGTTGACCATACAGACTATGTAAAGCTGTTAAGAAAGCTGAGGGAAATACCAAGGGTTAAAAAGGTATTTGTACGTTCGGGCATAAGATATGACTATCTGATATATGACAAGGACGAAACTTTCTTTAATGAGCTTTGCAAGTACCATGTAAGCGGTCAGCTGAAGGTTGCACCTGAACACGTTGTACCAAGAGTGCTGGGTAAAATGGGCAAGCCTTCAAGAGAAGTATATGACAAATTTACAAAGAAGTTTTATGAAATAAATAAAAAGATAGGCAAGGAACAGTATCTTGTGCCATATCTTATGAGTTCTCACCCAGGAAGTGACTTAAAGGCTGCTGTAGAACTTGCAGAATATTTAAGAGATTTAGGATATATGCCTGAACAGGTTCAGGATTTTTATCCTACTCCCGGTACACTGTCAACATGTATGTTCTACACAGGTCTTGACCCGCGGGATATGACAGAGGTCTATGTGCCGAAGACGCCTCACGAAAAAGCTATGCAAAGAGCTCTTATTCAGTACAGGCTGCCGAGAAACTATGACCTTGTCTATGAGGCACTTAATAAAGCGGGCAGAACGGATTTAATAGGATTTGATAAGCATTGCTTAATCAGACCAAGAAAAGCAGCTGAATTTGACAGAAAGCCAAAGAAAAAGGCTGTAGAAACGAGCAGGAAAAGAAAGCCTTTGAGAAATATACACAAGAAAAAAGGAAACAAGTAATGAAGAGTGTAATTGATTTTATAAAAAGAGAGGCGGTATTAACCTCTGCAGTATTGCTGGCAGTATTGTCTGCATTTGCAGTACCTCCTGACAGCAAATATTTAAGCTATATAGATATGAGGACAATTGGTCTGCTATTTGCATTAATGTCTGTTGTGACAGGCTTTAGTAAAATGGGTTTAATAAGAAAAACAGCAGAGTGTATAGTAACAGGAATGAGGGGGACAAGAGGTCTTGTGACTGTGCTTTGGGGTCTTTGTTTCTTTTCATCAATGGTAATAACCAATGATGTGGCTCTTATTACATTTGTTCCTCTTGCGGTGACTGTGCTTAATATATGCCATAAAAATAAACTTATTATATACACAGTGGTGCTTCAGACAATAGCGGCAAATCTGGGCAGTATGCTTATGCCTATGGGGAATCCTCAGAATTTATATATTTATACAAAATTTAATGTAAGATTTTCAGAATTTATTGCAATAACATTTCCTGTTATAGTTTTAAGTCTTGTATTGCTTTTTTGTGCAACACTTTTTGTAAAAAACGAGAATATTGATGTTAGTATTGGTGCAACTGATATAAAGGGCTCTAAAAGGAAAAAGGTAATGTACAGTCTTTTAGGGCTAATGAGTATATTGTCTGTTGTGAGGGTAATTGATTACAGATTAACTGCTGCAGCGGTGTTTATATGTCTTATAACAGCTGACAGAAGTGTATTAAAAAAGGTTGATTGGCTGCTGCTTGTGACTTTCTGTGCATTTTTTGTATTTGTGGGAAATATGGGAAGAATAGAGAGTGTGAAAAGTTTTGTAATGAACTTTGTTGCAGGACGTGAATTTGGTGCAGCTGTGCTGAGCAGTCAGTTTATAAGCAATGTGCCTGCCGCCGTTATGCTCAGCGGATTTACAGATAATTATAGGGCACTTATACTTGGAACAGACATTGGGGGACTGGGGACATTAATAGCGTCGCTTGCAAGTCTTATTTCCTTTAAACTGTATGCCCTTACAGAAAAGCCTGAAAAGGGTAAATACATTGCTGTATTTAGCGGTTTAAACATAATTTTTATTGTTATACTTATTGTGTTTAAAGTAATATTTTATTAAGTTTTCTTTATGATAAAAGATTTATAATTAAGTGCTGAGGGGACTGAGGTCAAAATATATTTTAAAAGTTATTGTTGCTTTTAAAGTATAAATATGTTATTATAAATAAAAAATGATTGGAGTTGAAAAGATGTACAATATTTCTTGCTGATAAAACAGGGCATAATCAAACGAAAAGGCGTGGGACAAGTCCGTCTGTTTTTATTATGTCAATGCAGGAAAGTTGTATATTTCTTTGACCTAAATGATATAGAACTAAAATCCTTTCAGGGGATTTTTCTGTGTATATTTATGGGCTGCGGGAATTACTTTCCTTGCAGCCCTGTTTTTATATTTAATTTATGAATATGCAGATTAATCAAGGGTACAAAGGGAGGATGAGACTATGTCGTTAATTAATGTTTCAAATTTAAATTTTGCTTATGAAGGAAGTTATGACAATATTTTTGAAAATGTTAGTTTTCAGATTGATACAAACTGGAAACTTGGATTTGTAGGAAGAAACGGAAGAGGCAAGACAACATTTTTAAATTTACTTATGGGAAAATATGAATACAGCGGGAATATTACAGCTTCTGCAGAATTTGAATATTTTCCTTTTGATGTAAAAGATAAAAGCAGAAATACAATTGAAGCTGCAGGAGAAATTTATGCTGATTTTGAGGAATGGGAGCTTATAAGGGAAATGTCGTTGCTTGAAGTAAGTGAAGATGTGCTTTACAGACCTTTTGAAACGTTGTCAAAAGGGGAACAGACAAAGATAATGCTTGCGGCTCTTTTTATAAAAAAGAACAGCTTTTTGCTAATAGATGAGCCTACAAATCACCTGGATATGAAAGGCCGGAAAATACTTTGTAATTACTTGAAGAGGAAGAAAGGTTTTATTTTAGTATCTCATGACAGAACTTTGCTTGACGGCTGTGTTGACCATATAATTTCAATAAATAAGGCTAACATTGAAATTCAAAGAGGAAATTTTTCGTCATGGATGACTAATAAAGAAAGACAGGATACATTTGAACTTGGAGAAAATAAGAAAATAGCCGGAGAAGTATACCGCCTGAAAGAGGCGGCTAAAGAAACATCTTCATGGTCTGACGCAGGTGAAAAAACAAAATTCGGAATGAAAAATTCAGGTTCAAAGATTGACAGAGGGTATGTGGGACATAAATCCGCAAAAATGATGAAAAGGTCAAAAGCTATTGAGAACAGACAGCAAAAGGCTATATGTGAAAAATCTAAACTTTTAAAAAATATAGAAAACAATGAAGAGTTGAAAATTTCACCGCTTGTTTATTTCAGAAGCAATATATTAACTTTAGATAATGTTTCTCTATATTACAGCGGAAAGACTGTGTGCAGAAATGTAAGTTTTAGTGTTGATAGAGGAGAGCGTGCAGTGCTTTCGGGAAGAAACGGCTGCGGAAAGTCAAGCATTTTAAAACTTATATGCGGTGAAAATATAGAATATACAGGGAATTTCAGCAAAGGAAGCCAGCTTGTTATATCTTATGTTTCTCAGGACACATCACATCTTCAAGGAGATTTATCTCAATATGCAAGGAGTAACAATATTGATGAAAGTCTTTTTAAAGCAATACTCAGAAAAATGGATTTTTCAAGAATACAATTTGAAAAGGATATTAAAGATTTCAGCGGAGGGCAGAAGAAAAAAGTGCTATTGGCAAAAAGCCTTTGTGAAAGGGCACACATTTATATATGGGATGAACCCCTTAACTTTATTGATGTTATGTCACGTATGCAAATTGAAAAGCTGATAATGGATTTTAAACCAACTATGCTTTTTGTTGAGCATGATAAGGCTTTTTGCGATAATATAGCAACTAAGAAAATACTTTTACATTAATAACATAATTAATGTAAAAAAGGAGTTTAAATGTTCATGAAAATGAGAAGAAAAAGATGGGACCTTTAAACAACATTGTATGTTTGAATTAAGTGTTGTGTATATGTTGGGAAAAGGGACTTGCTGAGTTTGTTAAAGATAAATAAAAATATAAAAAATAAGGAATTGCCGTATCAAAGCGGCAATTCCTTTATTTTATTCAAAAAGGTTCTTTTTATAAAATCTGATAAACAGTGCAGTTGTTGTCAAAGCGGCAATAATATCCGAAATTGGTTCAGCAAGAAGTACAAGAAACACCCTTGGTGAATCATTTACAAAGTTTGCTATAGGAGCTGACAATGATGCGGCAAATTCAAAGCCCCCAAAAGCAACAGGCAGTATATAGATAAGAGGTATAAGGAGAAATACCTTTCTTAAAAGTGCCATACAAAGTGAAATTTTTGCCTGACCAAGTGCCATAAAACTTTGCTGACAGCCAATCTGCAAGCCAAATATTGTCATTCCTATAAGAAAAACTTTAATTGACCATCTTGAAAATTCGATGTATGTTTGGTCTGTTGTAAAAATCTCTACAAATAAATCTGAAAAAAGTATTATAGAGCCGGCAATAAGTATTGTTGCACCTGTTGTCAGCTTAATTACAAATTTAAAGCATTCCCTTACTCTTGAATATTTCTTTGCACCGTAATTATAGCTTAATATGGGTTGTGTGCCTATCATTATGCCTTGTGTGGGGAGTGATACGCACTGTAAAAGTGTATTCATAATACTCATTACACCTACAGCAGTTGTTCCGCCGTATATTGAAAGTCTGTTGTTAAATGAAATTTGTAAAAGGCTCTCTGTACTTATCATTATAAATGAAGAAATACCGAGAGAACATATTGCAAATATAATTTTTAAATCAGGCTTTAAATAAATTCTTCTGAGTTTGACTGTAGTTTTTTCACTTGTTATAAATTTAAGTACCCATATACATGAAACGCCTTGTGATAAAATTGTGGCAATGGCAGCACCTTTTATACCCATATTAAAAACGTATATAAAAATAGGATCAAGTATTATATTTAATACTGCTCCTAAAAGGACTGTTTTCATACCCATTTTTGTAAATCCCTGCGTGTTTATATAAGCGTTCATACCTACTGTAAGCTGTACAAATATTGTGCCTATTACATAAATTGATATGTAACTTTTGGCAGGTTCTATAGTAAGAGCATCTGCACCAAAAAGGTAAAGCATAGGCTCACTGAATAAAAGTACTGAAAGGGTAATCAGTATTGATGAAATAATAAGGCATATAAATGAATTTGCCATTATCTGTTCTGCTTTTTCCTGATTTTTTTCACCCAGTTTTATTGCACAGAGAGGGGCACCGCCCATACCAAAAAGCAGTGTAAAAGCATTTATAAGTGTAATTATGGGAAGTGTTATACCAAGGGCTGCCATTGCAACAGTACCGTTTGCCGTATGCCCGATATATATTCTGTCAACCATATTATATATCATTGTGACAAGCTGTGCAATTATTGAAGGAATGGCGAGACTTATTACAAGTTTTGGGATACTTCCTTCTGCAAGTTTGTGATTTACCTGGTTGTTTTGATCGTTAATACTCATAGTAACCTCCTTGTTACAAAATAAATGGCTGCGTAATACGCAGCATAAATTAAATGTTATGTTAAATTTTGCGTTATTTCAAGAGAACTGAAAAATTCTCTTACTTTTTCTCCCCATATCAATTCAAGGGATTTGTCAAGGCTGAATTCTTTTTGAGAAGTACCTGTAACAACACCTACTTTATCCTCTTCAAATACTATGTTGAGAAAGCACGCTTGTGCATTGGGGTGTATTTTTTCTGCTGCCTTTGAAGAAAGAGACATAACAAATTTCATACTTTTGGGTTTTTTCTTTCCTTTTATAAGTTCAAAAATATAAGGTCTTAGTTCCTGCCAGCGGCAGTAATCCCTTTCGGGAACGTCATCAAACCATATTTTATTAAGGCGGCAGTCAATATTAAAACTTACAAAGGTGGTAAGCTCGCAGCTTCTTACCTCAAATTTGTCAAATATATTTTCTTTTAAAAATATATTCATAAATTTCTTAATATCTTCACCATCTATGTAAAAGCTGTACATATCAACTCTCCCTGTAAATTAAGTATCTTAGGTATTATTATATCACAATTGGTGAAAAATAACAATATTGCAGTGTGAAATATTAAATAATAATACAGAATAAAAAAGAAAAAACGAAAAATATTATTAATAATAACTTCAAACCTTGCATATTTCGATAAAATATATTATAATTGATTCTATATAATTAATGTACTTACAGACAGAGGGGTTACTATGGATTTGTTATCTAAGCTAAAAGAGGTATCTGCTTCAAAAAGTTTTGAAGAAAGTAAAAATTATTATTTCCAAACTCATCTGTGTGAAGGGAATGGTCAGGAGGTTAAAGTTATGCTTGACTTTACACTCTCCTATGATAAAAATGACAGTATTTTGCGTTTTGGCATTTGTCCTTGCTGCGGCAAATGCTTTTATCATAAAGATTACGAGTCTAAGGGCTTTTAGGAGGTAACTATGGAAAGTAATAATGAGAATAAAGAAGCGGTGTATGGTAATTTTATAAATACTATTATTGAAGAAGATTTGGAAGATACATCTAAAGTTGTTACCAGATTTCCGCCGGAACCTAACGGTTATCTGCATTTGGGTCATGCAAAGAGTATATGTCTTAATTTTGGGCTTGCAAAGCAGTACGGAGGCAAGTGCAATCTTAGATTTGATGACACTAACCCTGCAAAAGAGGATACAGAGTTTGTTAATTCAATTAAAAATGACATAAAGTGGCTGGGCTTTGACTGGGAGGACAGGCTGTTCTTTGCCTCAAGTTATTTTGATAAAATGTATAAATATGCTGTAGAACTTATTAAAAAGGGATTAGCATTTGTGTGCGATATGTCTGCTGAAGAAGTGAGACTTTCAAGAGGTACATTAACAGAGGCAGGAAAGGAAAGTCCTTACAGAAACAGAAGCGTTGAGGAAAACCTTGATTTGTTTGAAAGAATGAAAAACGGTGAGTTTGCCGACGGTGAAAAGACATTGAGAGCTAAAATTGATATGTCATCACCGAATATAAATATGAGAGACCCTGTAATATACAGAATTGCCCATTTGACACATCACGCAGCAGGTGATAAGTGGTGCATTTATCCTATGTATGACTTTGCACATCCTGTTGAGGATGCTATAGAGGGGATTACTCATTCTATATGTACAATGGAATTTGAGGACCATAGACCGCTGTATGACTGGGTTGTTAATAATATTGACTTTGATGTTAAGCCAAGACAGGTCGAGTTTGCTAAGCTTAATCTTGAAGATACTATAATGGGTAAGAGATATTTAAGAAATCTTGTGGAAACAAATCAGGTAGACGGCTGGGATGATCCAAGACTTATCACACTTTCAGGTATAAGGAGACGTGGATATACTCCTGAAGCTGTCAGAAATTTCTGTGCAAGTGTCGGTGTGTCAAAGGCCAATTCTGTTGTTAGCCTTGCTCAGCTTGATTACTTTGTAAGAGAGGACTTGCAGCCAAGAGTACCTGTTGTTATGGCTGTACTCGACCCTGTTAAGCTTGTTATTACAAATTATCCTGAAGGTCAGACAGAGATGCTTGAAATTGAAAACCATGCTAAGGATGAAAGCTTTGGAAAGAGAATGGTACCGTTTTCAAGAGAGCTTTACATTGAAAGAGAAGATTTTATGGAAGAACCGCCTAAAAAGTTTTTCAGACTTGCTCCGGGTAAGGAGGTAAGGCTTAAGGGTGCATATTTTGTGACTTGTACTGATGTTATTAAGGACGAAGACGGCAATGTAACAGAAATACACTGCACCTATGACCCTGCAACAAAGTCAGGTCTTGACTTTACAGCAAGAAAAGTTAAGGGCACAATACATTGGGTAAATTGCGAAACTGCTGTTAAAGCAAAAGTAAATTTATATGAAAATCTTGTTGTGGCAGATGAAACATCTGACAATGGGTATAAACTTAATCCTGAGTCATTAAAAGAAATTGATGCTTATATAGAACCGTCAATAAATAGTGCTGAGCCAATGGACAGATTTCAGTTTATGAGAAACGGTTACTTTATTGCGGATAGTAAGCATTGTAAAAAGGATAATTTGGTGTTTAACAGAATTGTGTCTTTAAAGAGTTCTTTTAAGCCAAATAAGTAATCCTTGCGGAGGTTTAATAATGAGTAAAGACAGATATGATGTATATGATGACTTTGACGATGTTCAAAGACGCCGTAAAAATTCTTCTCCTAACGGTAAAAAGGGAAAAAAACGTAAAAAGAAAAGAAGTCTGAAAGCAAAGTTTTTTATGGTGCTTTCTCTGGTATTGTTTGTGTACTGTGCAGGAGCCTTGGCATACTTTGGATACCAATATTATATTGAAGATTCTACAAGTGTAAAAAATGACAGTGACAGAGATAATATAGGACTTCTTGACAGTCTTGTGAAACCTAAGCTTAAGGAAAGAACTACATTTGCTATAATGGGTGTTGATAAAGAGGGAGACAGAACAGATACTATTATGCTCTGCTGTTATAATCAAACTCTTGATGAGTTGAGTATTATTTCTGTTCCGAGAGACACTCTTATTGAAGTAAGTCATGAAGCATTTAATATGCTTCAGGAAGAGTATCCTGAACCGGGGCAGAGAGGTATGAAGATAAATGCTATTTACCATTATGGTCAGGACAAGTATGGCATACCGTTTCTTAAAGAAGAGCTTGAAGAATTTGCAGGAGTACCTATTGATTATTACTGCAAGGTCAACTTTGACGCTTTTGACTATCTTATAGACGCTATAGGCGGTGTTGAGTACAATGTTCCTATGGATATGGATTATGATGATCCTGCACAGGATTTAAGTATTCATTTAAAAGCAGGACCTCAGGTACTTAACGGTGAACAGGCCGAGGGATTAGTCAGATTTAGATATGGCTATTCAAATGCAGATATAGGAAGAGTTGCAACACAGCAGGACTTTGTTAAAGAACTTTTGAAGCAGCTTGTAAGTAAGGATAATTTCTTTAAGAATGCACCTGCTTATCTTAAAACTTTCTTTAAATATATTGAAACAGATGTTAAGCTTACTGACGCTGTTAAGTATATGTCTGTTATTAAGGATTTCAATACTGACAATATATATACATATACTTTGCCAGGTGATGTTGGTTCTTTATACGGCATTTCAGGAGGCTGGATTGTCAATGAAGCAGAAGCAAAGGCTTTGTGCTATGACATATTCCAAAAACCTGTAAGTGAAATACAGGCAGAAAGAGCTGCCGCAGCCGCACAGGCAAATGGTGAAGTTCCATCTGCACCTGTGTTCAATGATAAAACACTGACTATACAGGTAATGAACGGCGGATATACCAACGGTATGGCTTCAGCTGTACAGTCAAAGCTCTTAAATAACGGGTACAATGTTACATCTATAGGAACTTATCAGGGAGATAAGACTGACAATACAAGAATATATGTAAGCAAAGAGGGAATGGGTAAAGAATTGCAAAAGGAATTCCCGGGTGCTGAACTTATTACAGACAGTTCTGTGACAGGGTCTTATGACATTGTTGTTGTAATTGGTATAAATGAAGAATAAGTAAATTTGCGTGTCTTGTTTAGCGAGGCACGCATATTTTATTTATGGGGAATAAGGAAATATTTTTTAGCTTTATAAAGGTAACTGAATAAAATAAAAAAATATTTTTTAAGTTAAAAATAAGTTTAATGATAAAGTAAAACTAACAATTGTAATTTATAAATTGTATTTGCAATAATATGTGATATGATGTAAAATAAAGCTATACTAAAATAAAAAGGTGATATTATGATAAAAAAAGTCGGTATTTTAGGTTTGGGTGCTCTGGGCGGAATGTACGGCGAATTTCTGACAAGGGCTGCAGGATATGAAAATGTATTTGTAATTGGCGACAGGGAAAGAATAGGACGCTATAAAAAAGACGGGGTATATATAAATGACAGCAAAATTGACTTTAATTATGCTGAAGAAGCTATTAAAGTGGATTTACTCATTGTGGCTGTTAAGTTTCCTCATCTTGAAAAGGCTCTTGAAAGTGCAGTTGATTTTGTTGATGAGAAAACAATAATTATATCCCTTTTAAATGGAGTAACAAGTGAAGAGATAATTAAAAGAATTCTTGGAAAGGGCAGAATATTATACTGCGTTGCCTATGGTATGGATGCACAGAAATATGGAAACAGTATTAAGTTTAAAAACTATGGTATGCTTGCTGTAGGAGAAAAGGAAAACGTAGAATTGTCAGATACTGTTAAGGAACTTAAAGAGTTTTTTGACAGTATTAATTTTAAATATGAAATACCCCTCTCTATGACAAATAAAATGTGGAGCAAATTTATGTTTAATGTGGGTATTAATCAAGTGTGTGCCGCTTATAATCTGTGTTATGGTGATGTTCAGCAAGAGGGGTTATACAGAAACAAGATGATTGAGGCAATGAAGGAAGTTGTTGACGTTGCTGAAAAAATGAATTTGCCTCTTTGTGATAAAGATATAGATTATTGGCTTGATGTTACTGATAAGCTTTATTCTGAGAGTATGCCTTCAATGGCACAGGATATTATGAATGGAAATAAAACGGAAGTTGAAATATTTGCCGATACAGTTATTAGGCTTGGAAGAGAAATTGATATTAAAACGCCTGTAAATTGTGAACTTGGCAAAATTATTCACGAAAAGGAAAAAAACTATGAATTATAAAATAATACTGGAATATGAGGGTACTCATTACAAGGGGTGGCAAAGGCAGATAAGCACTGAGAATACTATACAAGGAGCTATTGAAAGTGCTATTTGTGAAGCAACAGGAGAAAGTGTGGAGATAAACGGTTCAGGCAGAACTGATGCAGGAACTCACGCACTGGGGCAGACAGCCAGCTTTAAACTTAAAAATGAGTATGAAAACCTTATGGATATGATAAATGAAAAATTGCCTGCAGATATTAGAATATTGTCCTGTGAAAAGGTAAGTGACAGATTTCACGCAAGGCTTAATGCTGTAGGAAAAACCTATTGTTATAAAATAGATACAGGCAAAAAAATGAATGTCTTTACAAGGAGAACCATAAATCACTTTGAAGCAGACCTTGATATGGATAAAATGAAAGCTGCTGCTGCAAAGCTTACAGGCACTCACGATTTTAAATCTTTTTGTGCCAACAAGAGAATTAAAAAGTCTACAGTAAGGACTATATATAATATTGACATTGAAAAAAGGGGCAGTGAAATTACGTTTACCTATAAGGGCAACGGTTTTCTCTACAATATGGTGAGAATATTGACAGGAACCATTATTGAAATTGGTATGGGTAAAATACCTCTTGAAGAACTGGACGGCATTATTGAGGCAAGGGACAGAAGCAAAGCAGGTCTTACTATGCCTGCAAGAGGTCTTACCCTTATGTGTGTGGAATACAAGGAGGATAAATAATGGAAGAATTTTATAAAAGGATAAGAGCAAGAAGTGATGAAAAGCCCAGACTTATGACAGGCATTATTGCCGTATTTTATTTTTGTATAGGTATGGGTTTTACGGGAATTAAATTTAACAGTAATTTGACTATGATTATATCCTGTATTCTGTGTCTTTATATGGCGTCATTGGTATATGCTGTTGTAAAGGGCAATATTGCAAAGGCAATTATAAACTGTGGATTGTTTTTTGTTTTAGGTGTTTTGTTTAAGTTTATGGCTGTTATGTCAGTACTTAATGTGACAGATATTGTATTTGCGGCAGGGTTATTTGTGATATTCTTTGGTATCGGTACTATACTTGGCAAGGTATGGTATGGCAAATATATGGATTAATTATTGAAAATAAACAGAAAATGTGATATGCTGTTTGTAATAGGAATTAAAATAATAATAAACTAAAGAAGCAGTTTATAAACCGAGGTGGATACAATGGAAAAAATTAAAGTAATGAGCATATTTGGTACTCGTCCGGAGGCAACAAAAATGGCTCCTCTTATTAAAGCAATGGACAAATGTGATGAAATTGAACAGATTGTGTGTGTTACTGCACAGCACAGACAGATGCTTGATCAGGTGCTTGAAATATTTGATTTAAAACCTGACTATGATTTGGATATTATGACACAGCGTCAGACATTAACCAGTATTACTACAAAGGCTCTTACAGGACTTGAGGAAGTAATGAGTGAAGCTAAACCTGACCTTGTGCTTGTACATGGTGATACAACTACTACATTTGCAGGTGCTTTGGCGGCTTTTTACAGCGGAATTAAGCTGGGACACGTTGAAGCAGGACTTAGAACCTATGACAAGACACAGCCTTTCCCTGAGGAGATGAACAGAGTTCTTACAGGACATATGGCAGATCTGCACTTTGCTCCCACTCCTCTTGCAAAAGAGCATTTGCTAAAGGAAAACATAAGTGAAGAGGGTATATTTATAACAGGAAATACAGCTGTTGACTGTCTTAAACACACTATAAGGGAAAACTTTAAATTTGAGCTTGACGAGCTTAACAACATTGATTATAAAAACAAGAGAGTAATAACTATGACTGCTCACAGAAGAGAAAACCTTGGAGAGCCTCTTGAAAATATATGCAGGGCTGTGTTAAGGCTTGTCAATGACTATGATGATATTGAAGTGGTATATGCAGTACACTTTAATCCAGCCGTAAGAGAGGTTGCTGAAAGAATATTGGGAGGCAATGACAGAATTCACCTTGTTGACCCTCTTGATATTGTAAATATGCATAATCTTATGAATTTAAGCTATTTGGTAATGACTGACAGCGGCGGATTGCAGGAGGAAGTGCCTTCAATGGGTAAACCTGTTCTTGTGTTGAGAAATGTAACAGAAAGACCTGAAGGTGTTGAAGCCGGTACTCTTAAACTGGCAGGAGTTCATGAAGACGAAATTTATGCAGAGGCTAAGGAACTCCTTGACAACAAGGAAAGCTATGATAAAATGGTTGCTGCTAAAAATCCATTTGGTGACGGATATGCTGCCGAAAGAATTGTTGAGGCTATACGCTATCACTTTGGATTGAGAAAGGACAGACCTGAAGACTATTAATATATTAAATTGTAAAACAGCTGACGGGCTTGCCGACGATATTGTTTGGTAAGCCTTTTTTAAGAGAGGTTTTTATGAATATGGATTTTGGTTTTCTGACCTATTTTGTTGTTTTTTATATGTATTGCTTTCTGGGCTGGTGCTTTGAAAGTACTTATGTTTCTATTGGCAAAAGAAAGTGGGTAAACAGAGGTTTTATGAAAGGACCGTTTTTGCCCATATACGGCAGCGGTGCTGTAACAATATTGTTTGTAACTGCACCTGTAGTTTCAAATCCTGTGCTTGTGTATATTTTAAGTGTTGCGGCGGCTACGGTTCTGGAACTTGTTACAGGGGTTGTAATGGAAAAGCTTTTTAAAATAAGATACTGGGACTACAGTAAGGATTTTATGAATTATAAGGGGTATATTTGCCTTAAATCAAGTATAGTATGGGGATTTATGGGCTTGCTTGCTACCTATGTTATTAATGAACCTGCTGTGAAAATTATAAATTCTGTTCCTGTTTTTATAACAGGAATATTGGTTCTGGTCATTACGGTAATTTTTGTTGTTGATTTTGCAGGGTCATTCAGAGCTGCCTACAATCTGAGAGAAATAATATTGAATAATGCTAAGCTTATGAAAGAACTTAATGATATTAAACTTGAGATAACAGCTGCTATAGATGAGAAGAGAACAGAGTTAAATGAAAAGAAGGAAGCTATGGTCTCAGAGATAAAAGACAAGATAGAAACAGCACTTTCATATACTGAAATTGATGATGTAATACTGGAAAAAATAGGGGAATTAAAAAATCTTGATATTGAGGAATATATAAGTAAATGGCAGGATAAAGCAACACAGTTAAGGGAAAAAATTAAAGCAATTGATAAAAGTAAAATTAATTTGTTAAAAAGAAATCCCTCTGCTAAATCAAGATTTGGATTTTTAAAAGAAATAAAAGAGAATAATAAAAAGTAATAAGAAATAAAAACGGCGGTGATTAAATATTATGATACGTGAAATAAATGAAAATGACAGAGAAATATTTTTGGAGCTGGCTGATGAGTTTTATCACTCAGAGGGTGTACTGCATCCTATACCTGAGGAAAACCATATAAAGACTTTTAATGAGATTATATCAAAATCTCCCTATGTCAGTGCCTATATAATTGAGTATAATTCCAAAGCGGCTGGATACGGACAGCTTTCCTTTACTTATTCAAATGAGGCAGGGGGACTGGTAGTATGGATTGAAGAAGTATATATAAGACCTGAGTATCAAAATCTTGGATTGGGAAGTGAATTTTTTAATACAGTGCTCGATATGTACAGGGAAAAGGCTGCAAGAATAAGACTTGAAATAGAGCCTGACAATGACAATGCAAGAAAACTCTATAAAAGGCTTGGATTTAAAGAACTTGGATATGAATCAATGATTTTGGAATATTAAAAGTTAAAAAGGGTATATATTATGAAAAGAGGCTGTTTCAGATTGATTTTTCATTCAATCAAAAACAGCCGTTTTTAATGTAAAATTACAGGCATATACCCAAAAAGGCAAGTATTCTCTCGTAGAAAAAGTAATATATTGCAGCAAGTGCCGAAAAAAAGCAAATGACGCCCACAACATACATTACTTTATACTTTAAAGGCATTTTTCTGTAAAGAGACATTGCTTTTAAATATTTTTTATGAAAACCTGAATTTAAATACCATTTTCTGAATTTGTCCGAACCGTTTTTAAAACAGATATATGATACAAATAAAAACGGAACTGTGGGTATAACAGGCAGCAAGGCACCTATTATTCCAAGTATTAATGATATAAAGCCAAGTACAACTAAAAGCTTTTTTAACATTCTATCAACCCTTTATTTCTTTATATACATCTCTCTTGCCAATTCCTCTTTCTTTGGCCACCAGTTTCATAGCTGATTTTTCATCCATACCTTGTGAGATATAGTTGTTAAAGTGTTCTTTTACAGATATTTCTCTTGTTTTGGCAATTTCAGCTGCTTTAATTTCTTCTGCATCCGCACCTTCTATGACTATAACAAATTCGCCCTTTGGTTCATTTTTTTCAAAATAGTCAACTAACTCAGGCAGTGTGCCTTTGTTGACTGTTTCGTGTTTTTTTGTCAGCTCTCTTTCAACAGCTGCCTGTCTGCTGCCTGCATACTCATAAATATCTTTAAGTGTATTGACAAGGTGGTGAGGTGCTTCATAAAATACAGTTGTTCTTGTTTCATTTGTAAGTCTTGAAAGTACTTCAAGCCTTTGCTTTTTATTCTTTGGCAAAAAGCCTTCAAATATGTAGCTCCTTGTATTTAATCCGCTTAAAACTAAAGCTGTAATAACTGCTGTAGGTCCCGGAACAATTGTAACTTCAATATTATTTTCATAGCAAAGGCGTATTAAATCTTCTCCGGGGTCTGAAATTCCCGGCATACCTGCATCTGTAACAAGGGCAATATTTTTACCCTCTTTGAGCATATTTATAAGCTGGGGGCCTTTAGTGTCCTTATTGTGCTCATAATAGCTTGTAAGAGGAGTTTTTATATCAAAATGATTGAGGAGTTTGACACTTTGGCGTGTGTCCTCAGCAGCTATTAAATCAGCCTCTTTGAGGGTTCTTATAGCTCTGAGTGTTATATCCTCCATATTTCCTATTGGTGTACCGCAAATATATAGCATATTTTCTCCTGATTATATCAATTGTAATAAATATTGTAAACTTCTTCTGTATAGCTGCTGTCGCTGTTGTAAATTGTAAGAACAGGAAGCAGCTTTAAGCCCGGCTTGCCGCCTTTTGAAAATTCCAAAAGAACCAAATCAGAGGCTTTACCGCGGTAAGGCTCAACAAGCTGCATTACCTTAGGTTCAATATGATGATTTCTTGCTGAATTGAATATGTCGGCAAGACGCTCACACCTGTGCACCATATACATTCTGCCTCCGTATTTAAGCATTTTGTCAGCAGAAGCAAATACATCGTCAATACTGCAAAGAATTTCGTGTCTTGAAATTGCCTTTGGAGAGCTTTCGTTAATATAGCCTGTGCCTGTAACCATATAAGGAGGGTTGCAGGTGATAACATTAAAGCTGTTTTGCCTGAAATAGTCTGTACATTGCTTAATGTCTCCCGTAATAATGTTAATTTTATCTTCAAGAGAATTTAGTCTTACAGAACGTCTTGCCATATCAGCAATATCCGGCTGTATTTCAATGGCTGAAAAATGTTCTCCATTAGTTTTTGCTTCAAGAAGTATTGGTATAATGCCTGTACCTGTGCACAGGTCAAGAGCCGTTTCTCCCTTTTTTACCTTTGCAAATCCGCTTAAAAGTACTGCGTCGATGCCAAAACAAAATCCTTTTGTGTTTTGTATTATTTTGTAGCCTTTACGGTGAAGGTCATCTATTCTTTCATATTCGTAAAGCATATTAGTCAAGTATATCCTTTAATTCTTCATTTGATATGTTTTCTTCTCTACGGTGTCTTCTTTTAAGTATTTTAATCTCATCAGGTGTAAAGAAGCATACACCTATGTCATTTTTAGGTGGCTTTCTTATAGCCGCCTTTACAATTTGCTTTAATACATTTACACTTAAAACTTCTCCCTGTCCTTCAGGGGTATCTATAATATCGCCTTCTTTAGGAAGGTTTTTAAGCAAGTCATCATAAGCATTTTGCTCATATTTAAGACAGCACATAAGTCTGCCGCATACTCCTGAAATCTTTGTAGGATTAAGGGATAATCCCTGATCTTTTGCCATTTTTATACTTACAGGGTGGAAATCACCCAAAAATGTGGCACAGCAAAGAGTTCTGCCGCATATACCTATACCGTTAATATATTTAGCCTCATCCCTGACGCCTATTTGTCTTAATTCAATTCTTGTTCTGAATACAGATGCCAAATCTTTTACAAGGTCTCTGAAGTCTATTCTTCCGTCTGCTGTAAAGTAGAAAATAAGCTTGTTATTGTCAAATGTAATTTCTGCTGCTATAAGACGCATTTCCAGATTATGTTTCTTGATTTTTTCAATGCAGATGTTAAAGGCATCTCTTTCTTTTTCTTTGTTTTGTCTGTTATTTTCTATGTCTTCATCTGTTGCTCTTCTTGTAATCGGCTTGAGCGGAGGGATAATATCTTCATCATTTACTTCTCTGTTTGGTATAACTATTGTGCCAAATTCCATACCTCTGGCAGTTTCTACAATTACGTACTGACCGTAAGAATATTCTGTGTTCTCAGGGTCAAAGTAATATATCTTGCCTGCTTTTTTAAATCTAACGCCTACTACTATCATTCTATTTCTCCTTTATCTTAAAAAACAGTGTTTCCAAAAGCAGCTGTGTGTTTCCGTTGCGGTTTAGTTTGTTTCTTATATCATTTATGGCATCACATCGGTTAATCAGCTGATATATTGTAGCTTTTTCAGCTATTGTTTTTGTTTGTGCAAGTTTGTCTTTCTGTATAATTTTATCTTGGCTGCCTGTTTGCTTGAAAATAAGAGCATCTCTGTAAATAAGATACATTATTTCAAGTATTTGGTCAAGTACAGGCTTTTGGTCCTTTAAAAGGTCTATAATTTTATAAAGCTCTATCATATCCGCATCTTCTGTTTTGAGAGCTGTGTCAATTGCCGTATCCCTTATATCTCTGAATTCGTCAGAATTTATAAGTTCAATTGCTTTGCCTATGCTTCCCTGAGAGTATGTGCTGTAAAGATGAGCTTGTTCTGAAGTAATACCCATATTTTTAACAAGATAACTTTCTACAAGGTTATATGGAATAGGGTGAAGCTTAAACATAATACACCTTGAAAGTATTGTGACAAGAAACTTATTATAGTTTTCGCACAGCAGAAGGAATATACCGTATTCAGGAGGCTCTTCAAGGGTTTTGAGAAAGGCGTTCTGAGCAAGTATATTCATTTTATCTGCTTCGGGTATTATAAATATTTTATACTTATTTCTGTAAGGTTTCAATGTAATATTTTTGACAATTTGGTCTCTTATATCAGAAACTGTTATATCCTTTTTCTGATGAGTGATATATATAATATCCGGATTGTTGTTTTCATCAAAGGTTTTGCAGCTTTGGCACATACCGCAGGCTTCCAAACCGCCTTTTTCACAGTTTAAGGTTTTTGCAAAGGCTTTTGCAATGGTCAGCTTGCCAACACCTTTTATGCCGTCAAATATATAGGCGTGATTTATTCTGTTGTTTAGTATAGAGGACTGCAAGTGCTCTATAATTGCTTTGTGACCTGTAATCTGACTGAAATTCATTTACACCAAGCTCCGTTTAATATTTAAATGTAATTATAATCCGTATTTTTCAAGCAGGGAGTCAACTCCTGAAACGATAACATTATGTATCTCTTCAACGGGTTTAAGGGCGTCAACTACCTGTATTCTGCTTTTACATCTTTTTGAAAGTCTGACATATCCGTCATATACCCGCTGATGAAAGCTGAATTTTTCAGCTTCAAGTCTGTCAAGTTCTGCCTGATTACGCTTTCTTGCAAGTCCGTCTTCAGGCTTTAACTTGAGGAAAAAAGTTATGTCAGGCTCTAAGTCACCGACAGCGTATTTATTAATGTTTTTAATTAATCTTTCGCCTATGGAACGGGCAAACCCTTGATAGACAACAGAGCTGTCTACAAATCGGTCGCTTATGACTATTCCGCCTTCTTTAAGAGCAGGCAGAATAACTTCATCAACATGCTGTGCTCTTGCCGCTGCGTATAAAAGTGCCTCAGTCATATCCGTCATTTCGGTGTTGTTTTTATCTATTATTATTTCTCTGATTTTTTCACTTATGGGAGTGCCTCCGGGTTCTCTTGTACAGACTACCTTATAACCTTTATGAATAAGATATTCTTCAAGAAGTTTGATTTGAGTGGTTTTGCCTGCACCGTCTGTGCCCTCCATAGTAATAAATAAACCTGACATATTATCCTCCGTATTACACATTTGCTTTAAATTAGGGTTATCTTGCAAGCCATCCGCCGTCAACTGCAAGTGTAAAGCCGTTTACGTATGCTGAAGCATCTGAGCAAAGATAAATAACCGCTCCCATTATATCATCAGGTGTACCCCAGCGTTCTGCCGGAATTCTTTCAAGTATGGCATCTGAACGGTCAGAATCTTTTCTGAGCTGAGCAGTATTATTTGTTGACATATATCCAGGGGCAATTCCGTTGACATTAATATTATGGCATGCCCATTCATTAGCCAGTGCTCTGGTAAGACCAAGAACAGCTGATTTGCTTGCTGTGTATGCAGGTACTCTTATGCCGCCCTGATAACTGAGCATAGAGCAAATATTTACTATCTTTCCGCCTGTGCCCTGAGAAATATATTCCTTTGCAACTGCCTGAGATAAGAAAAATACTACTTTTTCATTTATATCAATCACTTTATCCCAATTTTCTTCAGTGACATTTACAGCATCTTCTCTTAAAATAATGCCTGCATTATTAATTAAAATATCAATTTTACCGTATTTGTTCTTTGCTTCTGTTACAATATGATTAATATCTTTTGTTGAGCTTAGGTCTGCAATTATTTCGAAGAATTCTCCGCCGTTTTCTTCAATGAGTTTTTTTGTTTCATCACAGCTTCTTCTAGCTACTCCGCAAACCTTGGCACCTGCCTCTGCCAAAGCTATACACATACCTTGTCCAAGTCCTGTATTGGCTCCTGTAACAACAGCAACTTTTCTCTCAAGTTTAAATAAGTCAAGTATCATAAAAAATTCCTCCTCTATTTATTATGTATCTATTTTTCAATAATTTTATAAAGAAAATACTTAAAATTCAATAAATAATTTTACATTACAAGTATAACACATATAAAAATTAAGTTCAATTAAAATATGATTGAAAAATATAGCGAAATATGTTATTATTATATAACATCACGGAGGTGTTAAATTATGGCTATTCAGGAATCGGGTGAAAACTATCTGGAGGCAATTCTTGTAATTAAGGACAGAAAGGGTTATGTAAGGTCAATTGATGTGGCAAATGAACTCAAGGTTTCTAAACCCAGCGTAAGCAGGGCAATGTCTGTGTTGAAAAAGGAAGGGCTTATTGATATGGACGGGCTTAACCAGATATTGCTGACTGATGAGGGGAGAAAAATTGCCGAAACTATTTATGAAAGACACAGAGTAATAACCAAGTTCTTGATTTCATTAGGGGTTGATGAGGAAACAGCAGCAGCAGACGCCTGCAGAATTGAGCACGTTATAAGTCCTCTTTCCTTTGAAAAGATTAAAGAAAAATTCTTTAAAAGGTAAATTGGTTAATATATATGGGTATAATAATTTGATTGTATTTAAATTTGATTTATTTAATATATTTTGTAATAAATA
>CAJKOJ010000027.1 GCA_905201505.1 uncultured Eubacteriales bacterium
CTATATCTACACTTAAAATCTCACTGATAAGCTGACCGCCCATACCGGCAATTATAACGGTGTCAACCTCACCTTTTTCAATAACTGAAAGACCGCTGCCAAGCCTTACCTCAATTTTATCAGAAAGTTTATGCTTTTCAACATTAGCCTTTGCAATATCAACCGGTCCTTGTCTTATATCGCCTGCAATAACGTATTCGGCTAAATCATTTTTAACAAGATAAATAGGAATATATGCGTGGTCAGTACCAATATCGGCGATTCTATTTCCTTTTGTATGGTCTATTATACATTTTAAACGTGGTGTAATCATAAATAATTACCTCCGAGATTCAAATAAATTAGTTTATACGGTTATCCTACAAGTTATACACACGGTGTGGATAACTTTCAAGGTGTTATAAACAACAAAAAACGCTTTAAAACCGTAATTTGTGGTGAGTTATCATCAGTTATCCACACTTTTTCCTCGTATTTGTGTAATATTTGTAACAATAGTATAATATTAAAATGTAAACCTTAAAAAATTGCATATTTACGCGATTTTTTATAAACGGTAATAATTACAACAATAAAAAGCATCCCGGATTACCAGATATTTATTTTGTAGGCAACAGTATAAGCTCTGATTATTTAAATGATATTATTGAAATGATTGACGGGAGAGATTTTTCAATTAATGTTATTTCAAAATCAGGCACTACAACTGAACCGGCTATTGCATTTAGAATCTTTAAAAAGATGATTGAGGACAAGTATGGTAAAGAGGGTGCAAAAGAAAGAATATATGCAACAACAGATAAGTCAAGAGGTGCTTTAAAATCTCTTGCTGATAAAGAGGGATATGAAACATTTGTAATAACTGATGATATTGGCGGAAGATTTTCTGTACTTACTCCTGTAGGAATTTTGCTTATGGCAGCAGCAGGTATTGATGTTGACGCTGTTATGCAGGGTGCTGCTGACGCTGCAGAGAAATATAAAAATGATGACTTAATGAATAATGACTGTTTAAAATATGCAGCACTTAGAAATATTCTTTACAGAAAAGGAAAGTGTATTGAAATACTTGCAAACTATGAACCTTCTCTCACTATGTTTGGAGAATGGTACAAACAGTTATATGCGGAATCAGAGGGCAAAGACCAAAAGGGTATATTCCCTGTAAGTGCTAACTTTTCAACTGACCTCCATTCTATAGGTCAGTTTATACAAGATGGGTCAAGAAATCTCTTTGAAACTGTGCTGTGGGTTGAAAAGGCTAAAAAAGATATTATCATTGAGGCTGACAGTGAAAATCTTGACGGACTTAATTTCCTTGCCGATAGAAGCATTCAGTATGTTAATTCAAAGGCCTATGGCGGTACATTCCTTGCTCATATTGACGGAGGAGTGCCTACTATGGTAATTGAAATAGAAAAGACTGACGCATATCATTTTGGTCAGCTTGTATATTTCTTTGAGAAGGCTCTTGCAATAAGCGGATATATGCTTGGCGTAAATCCATTTGACCAGCCCGGTGTTGAAGCATATAAGAAAAATATGTTTGCATTGTTGGGAAAACCGGGATACGAGGAACAAAAAGCTGAGCTTGAGGCAAGACTTGATAATTAATATTTGATTATAATACTAAGGGTGCTGTGTAATATAAATTATGCAGTACCCTGAATTTGTATTAAGAAGTGTTTGTTCATTAAATATACAAATTAAATTATAGTTGTTATAATATACAAAATTACGTTGACTGATATAGTATAATTATACAAAATATCAATATTTGCAAAACTAGTTGCAATTATTGGTAAAAATATAGTATAATTAAATAAGTGAGTTTATTTGAAATATATATGCTTCAAATTTTCAACAGTTGGGGGACTGGAATAGAATTTTTGGGCGAATTATATTTGTTTTGTTTAATTGCGGGGGGATACGATAATGAACAAAAGAAAAGTCTTGATTGTTGATGATCAAGAAGTGAACAGGCGTATGTTGTCGAAAATAATCGAAAGCGATTATGATGTTGTATGTGCTGAAAATGGTCAGGAAGCTTTAAATATTCTTTACAAAGGATATAAAAGTATATCAGCTATTATTTTAGATTTAATGATGCCTGTTATGAATGGATATGATTTTCTGGAAAGTATAAGTCACGATGTATATCTGTCAAATATTCCTGTTATTGTAACAACTGTATGTGACAGCGAAAGTGATGAAATAAAGGCACTGAATTACGGTGCCTGTGATTTTGTCAGAAAGCCGTATAATTCTGAGGTACTTAAAAAAAGACTTAATAATGCGATAAAAAATACGATAAATCATAAATCAACTAATGAAAACGATATTTTGACAGGCATAAATAATAAAGAAGCTTTTCATCATTATTTAAATAATATGCTTATTAATAACAGTGATAAAATACATGCTGTAGCTGTGCTTGATGTTGAAAAGTTTAAAGTAATAAATGATATTTATGGTTCAATGGTTGCTGATAGTTTTTTAATAGGAATTGCAGAAGAATTAAAAAAACTGACAGACAAAATCGGCGGTATTTGTGCTCACAGTTATGCAGATCAGTTTTTATTGGCAGCACCAATTACTTGTGAGGATATTGAAAGAGAACTGATAAGAATTGAAAATATAATTAATGATAATGCTGAAGGCATAAAAATTTCAATAAAAGCCGGCATTTATATAGTAGATGATATTAATATGTCTGTTATATCAATGTGTACAAGGGCAAAATATGCTCTTAACAGTATAAAAAGGCATTATGGTAAAAAGATAGCCGTATATGATGATGAAATCAGAAATGATATACTGGACAGGCAAAAAATAGTGGGTGATATGAAATATGCTTTGGCAGAAGGGCAATTTAAAGTATATTTTCAGCCTAAATATGATTTAATGACAGAAAAAATTATAGGTGCTGAGGCACTTGTAAGGTGGCAGCATACTGAGCTTGGTTTGATTTCTCCCGGGAAATTTATTCCTATTTTTGAGGACAATGGTTTTATAACTGAGCTGGATGTTTATGTTTGGGAAGAATGCTGCAGGTTTATGCACAAAAGAAAGCAGCTTGGATTGTCTGTTGTCCCTGTGTCTATAAATGTGTCAAGAGTTGATATATATAACGAGGATATAGTAAAAATTCTGTGCAATCTTGTGAAAAAGTATGATTTGGAACCTGAGCTTCTGCATTTGGAAATAACTGAATCAGTTTATATAAATGATTCGGGAAAAATCAATGTTGTTTTAAATCAAGTTAAAGAAAAAGGCTTTATAATTGAAATTGATGATTTTGGCAGCGGATATTCATCTTTAAGTATATTATCTGAAATACCTATGGATATTATAAAAATGGATATGAAATTCTTCCAGAGTGAGAAGAACACTAAGGTTAAACAGAAGATAATTTATTCAGTTATAAAACTTGCTAAATGGATGAATTTGTTTGTTATAGCAGAGGGTGTAGAAACAAAAGAACAGCTTGACTATTTAAGAAAAATGAAGTGTCATTTTGCTCAGGGATTTTATTTTGCAAAGCCTATGCCTGCTGAAGAATTTGAACAGGTTCTGGATTGCAAAGGTATTGTGCCGGAAAAAGAAAATATAGTTGAAAATTGTATAATATGTGAACAGAGTTAAAAAATATATTTATTCAAACAGTCAGGGGCTGATGTAAAATATAAAACTATTTTACATCAGCCCCCTTATTTTATAAACAAGTAACTTCAGTATGTATATTAGAAGTCAACTTCTGTACCATAGTAAATGCAAGTAAAGAGTTTTTCCATAATTTCAGGAGTAATTTCTCTTGGGTTTGAACCTGTACAAGCATCTGCAACAGCATTTTTAGAGATTTCAGCAATTTTTTCCTTAAACTCATCTTCGATAATGCCGAATTCTTTAAGAGTTTTAGGAATACTGAGTTTCTTGTTAAAGTCATCAATTTTATCGCAAAGTGCGTTAACACATTCTGCATCTGTTCCGTTGATGCCGATACTTCTTGCAATGTCAGCATATCTTGATTCTGCATTCTTAGCATTGTACTTAATTACATAAGGAAGGTACATTGCATTTGCACAGCCGTGAGTAATGTGACCTGTTGAGAATACAGCACCTGTCTTGTGTGCCATTGAGTGAACAATGCCCAGTAAAGCATTACTGAATGCCTGACCTGCAAGACACTGTGCATAGTGCATTTGCTCTCTTGCTCCCATATCACCGTTATAAGAATTAATCAAATGTTCATTAACCATCTGAATAGCCTTAATAGCCAATGGGTCGGTAAACGGACTGTTGAGTGTAGATACATAGGCTTCAATTGCATGAGTAAGAGCATCCATACCTGTATAAGCAACAAGCTTAGGAGGCATAGTTTCAGCTAATGTAGGGTCAACAATAGCAATATCAGGAGTAATATTGAAGTCAGCTAAAGGATACTTGATACCCTTTGCATAATCTGTAATTACTGAAAATGCTGTAACCTCTGTAGCTGTGCCTGATGTTGAAGGAATTGCAATAAACTTTGCCTTCTGTCTTAATTCAGGGAAGCTGAAAGGTGTAATCAACTGTTCAAATGTAACATCAGGATACTCATAGAATGTCCACATTGCCTTTGCAGCATCAATTGGTGAACCGCCGCCCATAGCTACAATCCAGTCAGGTTCAAACTCTCTCATAGCTGCAGCACCCTTCATAACTGTTTCAACAGATGGGTCAGCCTCAACACCTTCAAAGAGCTGTACCTCCATTCCGGCTTCTTTAAGGTTATTAACAACCTTGTCAAGAAATCCAAATCTCTTCATAGAGCCGCCGCCTACGACAACAATAGCTTTCTTTCCTTTTATGGTTTTAAGCACGTCAATAGCGTCCTTGCCATAGTACATATTTCTTGGTAAAGTAAATCTCATCATAATCATATACCTCCATTCAATATAATAATTATTGTTAATCTTTTAACAATAATTATTATAACACAAAAATTATGAGAAATCAATAGAAAAAGCTAAAATTTAAAAAGATTTTTATTGCAATTTATCTACATAAAAGTTATACTGTAATAAAAAATAATTTTGAATTGGAGGTAGAAATGAACAAGCTTATTCAGTTTAAAAACATTGTTAAGGAATTTAATGGGCAAATAGTTTTAAAAGGTATAAATCTTGATATATATGAAAATGAATTTGTAACACTGCTGGGTCCAAGCGGCTGCGGCAAGACAACTTTGTTAAGAATACTTGGAGGTTTTTTGCAGCAGAATGAGGGTACAATACTTTTTGACGGCAGGGATATTTCTGATTTGCCTCCCCATAAGAGAGAGCTTAATACTGTATTTCAAAAGTATGCTCTTTTTCCTCATTTGAATGTGTATGATAATATTGCCTTTGGCCTAAAGCTAAAAAAAGAACCTAAGGATATTATTGAGCAAAAAGTAATGAGAATGCTTAGACTTGTGGGTCTTGAAGATTTTGGCAAGAGAAGTGTAAGTGAAATGTCAGGTGGACAGCAGCAGAGAGTTGCTATTGCACGTGCTCTTGTAAATGAACCAAAGGTACTTTTGCTTGATGAACCTTTGGGTGCACTTGATCTGAAACTCAGGAAGGAAATGCAGAGAGAGCTTAAAAAGATACAGAAAGAGGTAGGTATTACCTTTATTTTTGTAACTCATGACCAGGAAGAGGCATTGACAATGTCTGATAAAATTGTGGTTATGAAAGACGGTGAAATTCAGCAGGTGGGAACTCCTACAGATGTATATAATGAACCTGTAAACAGATATGTTGCTAACTTTATTGGTGAAAGCAACATAATTGAAGGTGTAATGAGAGATGATTACAAGGTTGCATTTAATGGTAAACTTTTTGAGTGTGTAGACTTCGGCTTTGATAAAGATGAGCGTGTAGACGTAGTTATAAGACCTGAGGATATTGACATAGTTCCTGCAAGTGAAGGAAAACTTACAGGTAAGGTTAAGTCTGTGCTTTTTAAAGGTGTTCATTATGAAACCATTGTTGAGACAAGGGCAGGAACAAGCATAACTGTTAAAATGAAAGTTGATGAAGTTAAGCCTGTGTGCAATATTTCAGCTGATGAATCAATGACTGCAAATGATTTTTATTTGGACGTAAGTGATATTGAAGAAGAACTTACAAGGGCTGATATTATTGCAAGAGCCAATGCTCAGGCATGGAAAACTTCTGATGAAGAACAGCTTATATCAATAACAAAGGTTGAATATGATATTATGCCTGAAAAGGGCAGTTACCCTGTAACATTCTCTACATCAGCAGGTACTATGAAAACTGTTCAGGCTATTGTGGCTGATGAAAACAAGGTTGAAGCTACAGAGTATGACGAGATTATATATGCAGTTAATATTTACAAAGATATTGATGATATTAAGGATAGTATGGCTCTTGAGACTGACCTTAAAATGTGGGCGAATGCTCAGGCGTGGACAAAGGACGGCTCTGAAAGTATTGATATAACTGATGTGGAATATAACTTTGACCCTGAAAACATTGTACCGGGTATATACAAAATAACCTTTAAAACTATGGGTGCTGAGTACAAAATAGATACAACTGACAAGTATGAAGTAGGCGAGAGAATAGGGCTCACATTTACTCCTGATGATATACACATAATGTCAAAGGGGGTATACTGATAATGAAAAATTTCAGAAGTATGGTGTATCCTTACATTATATGGTCAGTGATAATGATTGTTGTGCCAATGCTTATGATAATTATGTATGCTTTTACAAAGCAGGGGAATACAGTAATGAGTATCAGGTTTACACTTGATAATTTTGCCGCTTTTTTTGAGGATAAGGTGTTTTTTGATGTGCTTAAAAGGTCGCTTGGGATAGCGGCAGTTACAACTATTATATGTATACTTATAGGATATCCCACTGCTTATGTAATAGCTAAAATGAAGCCTAAATCACAGGTAATAATGGTGCTTATGATTACACTGCCTACATGGATTAATATGCTTGTAAGAACTTATGCCTGGAGAAGTATGCTTGATAAGAACGGGCTTATAAACAATATATTGGTAATGATTGG
Source organism: uncultured Eubacteriales bacterium (assembly GCA_905201505.1). GTDB lineage: Bacteria > Bacillota > Clostridia > Lachnospirales > CAG-274 > Gallispira. Next base: position 7,074 of record CAJKOJ010000027.1, read on the forward strand.
AATAGGACCTGTAAAGCTGCTTGAAACAAGTTTTGCGGTTGTACTTGGTATGGTATACAATTTTATTCCTTTTATGATTTTGCAGATATATACTGCACTGAGTAAAATGGACAACAGCTATATTGAAGCGGCAAATGATCTGGGGGCAAACAAGGTGCAGTCATTTTTTAAGATTACTCTTCCTTTATCTGTGCCCGGAATAATAAGCGGTATTACTCTTGTATTTCTGCCTGCTGTGTCAAGCTTTTTTATACCTAAGCTTCTTGGGGGCGGTCAGTATGTGCTTATCGGCAATGTTATTGAAAATCAGTTCCTTACAACGGGAAATTGGGGATTTGGCAGTGCCATTTCTCTGATTATGTCTATAATAATTATTATAGCTATGTATGTTGCAAGGCATATTGATAAACGTATCTCTGTGAAAGGAGGTAATGTTTAATGAAGCACAGGAGCACAAAAAAGGTAAAAAGAGAAAGACATTTGTTTTCAAAAATATTGATAGGTCTTATTATGTTTTTCTTTTATCTGCCGATAATATATACTGTGGTTTTTTCCTTTAACAGTTCAAAATCATTGAGCAAGTTTGCCGGGTTTTCATTGCAGTGGTATAAGAGGCTTTTTAGCAACTCTGATATGATGGATTCTATTTTTTACACTGTGGTAATTGCCGTATTGGCTACAATAATTTCTACCATAGCAGGTACAATTACGGCAATAGGATTGTCAAAATCAAACAAGGTTTTAAGAGGCGTCGTTGAACAAGTAAATGATTTGCCTATTATGAATCCCGATATTGTAACGGCTATAGGACTGCTTATGTTTTTCAGTTCGCTTGCGATAAAAAAAGGTTTTATTACCTTGCTTTTGGCACATATTATGTTTTGTATACCTTTTGTTATACTGAGTGTTCTGCCTAAACTAAGGTCCCTTGACCCTAATATTCTGGACGCTGCCCTTGACTTGGGCTGTACTCCAAGGCAGGCCTTGACTAAAGTTATTGTGCCGCAGATTACATCAGGAATTATGGCAGGTGCTTTAATTGCTTTTACAATGAGTTTTGACGATTTTGTAATATCATATTTTGTAACAGGCAATGGTGTAAACAATATTTCTATAATGATTTATACAATGACCAAAAGAGTTAATCCAACAATAAACGCAGTGTCTGCATTGATAATTGCAGTAATAACAATTGTGCTTATAATAGCAAATGCGGCACCTATAATAAAAGAAAGAAAAAATAAAAAATATAAGGAGATATAAAATGAAAAAATTAATTGCTTTATTTTTAGTATCGGCTTTTGCCTTGTCAGGCTGTGGTAATTCAGGAACATCAAATCAAGAAGCTAATGAAAAATATGGTTCATCTACTCTTAAATTTTATAACTGGGGTGAGTATATTGGTGATGATGTAATATCAAATTTTGAAAAGGAATACGGAGTTGATGTTATATCAGAATATTTTGATTCAAATGAGGCTATGTATACTAAGCTTCAGGCAGGAGATACCTATGATGTGCTTGTGCCGTCAGATTATATGATTGAAAGACTTATTAATGAAGATATGCTCCAGCCTATTGATAAAAGTGTTGTAACTAATCTTGGAAATCTTTATGACGGTGTAAAAAATCTTGGATATGACCCTGACAACACATATTCTGTACCTTATTTCTGGGGAAATGTAGGTCTTGTGTATAATAAGAATAATGTGCCTGAAGAGGAAATAAAGGCGGAAGGCTACAATATACTTAAAAATCAAAAATATAAAGGTAATATATATATTTATGATTCTGAAAGGGATGCTTTTATGGTAGCTTTAAAAGCCCTTGGATATTCAATGAATACAGAAAATGAAGAAGAGATAAATGCTGCCTATGAATGGTTAAAGGAAGTAAATGCAACTATGGAACCTTCTTATGTTACTGATGAGGTAATTGATGCTATGGCAAACGGTAACAAGGATATTGCCGTTGTATACAGCGGTGACGCTGCATATATCTTATCTGAAAATGAAGATATGGGATTTATAGCTCCTGATGAAGGTACAAACCTTTGGAGCGACGCTATGGTTATACCTAAGAATGCTGAAAATCCAAAACTTGCAAATGAGTTTATAAATTACATTCTTAACTATGAGCCGTCATATTCAAATTCTTCTGCTGTAGGATATGCTTCTTCAAATGCTGAAGTTCTTGAAGAAATGTCAGGAGAGGGCGGAGAGTACTTTAAAAATGAAGCTTATTTGCCAAGAACAGATTATGACAAAGATGAAATTTTTAAGGATAATGAAGTGTTAAGAACAAAGCTTTCTGAACTTTGGTCTAAAGTTAAGGCTGAATAATGATATTTTAATTTAAAAAAGGGACTGTTCACTAAGTAGTGGGCAGTCCCTTAAATAATTTATGTATATGATTTAATGCATGTATAATCAATGTACCTGACTGTCAATTTGCTTAACCTGATATTTTGAATAAGCAAATTTCTGACTGTGATAGAGACCGTAATAACCTGATAGCATATAGCTGATTGCAATAGCAAGCATATAATAAGGTATTGCATCTATGCCAAAAAGCTCCAGAGCAATAAGCAATGAGGAAATCGGGCAGTTTGTAACGCCGCAGAAAATGGAAACCATACCTATAGATGCACAAAGTGACGGAGACATACCTGTAAACTGACCAAAAAAGCAACCAAAAGTTGCTCCGATACAAAATGACGGTACTATTTCTCCGCCTTTAAAGCCGCAGGCTAATGTTACGGCGGTGAAAAGCATTTTCCAAATAAAGTCATAAGGGCGGGTGTCTCCCTCAATGGCTTTTTCTATTAAGTCCATACCTGTGCCTGTGTAGTCCCAAGTACGGAGCAGTACTGTAAACATTATTATAATTGTGGCACCAAAAATTACTCTGCCAAATCTATCGTGAATGAGGTTTGCAAAAAGTTTGTTAGTACTTTTAAGCAATATACAGAAAACAACGCTTATGCCTGCACAAAGACATGCAAGAAAAATAGTTTTGCAGGCTGTCACTGATGAGAAATCAATAATATCAATTACTGTAAAATGTTCAGGGATTGCTCCAAGCCTTACAGCAACAGCACTTGCTACAAGAGAGGAAATAGTGCAGGGGACAAGTGCCGAATACTGCATAGTACCTACTCTTACTACTTCCATAGAAAATATTGCAGCTGCAATAGGTGTGCCAAAGAGTGCAGAAAAGGCTGCACTCATACCTGACATAATAAATATCTTTTTATCCTCGGTATTGAGTTTAAACAGTTTGCCTAAAAAGTTGCCTATGCTTCCGCCTATCTGAAGGGCAGCACCCTCTCTGCCTGCTGAACCTCCGAATGCCTGGGTAATAACAGTTGATACAAATATCAGAGGCGTCATTTTAAGAGGTATTTCTTTGTCTGACTGTATTGATTCAAGAACTAAATTTGTTCCGCCGTCCTTGGAATAATCCAGTAATTTGTAAAAGCCTACAATGAGTATACCGCCTACAGGCAGTAAAAATATAAGCTGTGGTTCTGCTATTCTGGCATTTATGCTTGTTCTGAGGCAAAATGCAAAGGCAGCTGATACCACTCCTAGAATAATACCTGTAAACAGAGAAAAGCCTATCCACCTTAGAAGCTTGCCTATTCTATTAAAAATGTGCTTGAAAAATTTTATTATTAGGTCCATAGTTGTACTCCTGACAGTAATTGGAAGTTTTATAAATTAAGCCGTTCGTTTTTGTCTTATTTTATTATATCACATTTAAGCAAAGTCAGAAGTACGAATATAAGTTAAAAATATAGTGTTTGATTTGTGCATTGTGTATATGTTAGTTGGTTAAATATTTGAAAAATGATAATAGTATGCATACGGTTATTGTTATTATATTAATATTAAAAATATTAAGGTTATACATAAAAAATAATTGTGTAAATATATATTCAGGTGAAATTTTGTGTAAGAAAGATAAATATATATTAATAAAAGATTGAAATAAAGTAGAATAATATAACTTAATGTCATAATATCTGTTAATTTAGCCTAATTTATATTGGTTACATAAGTATAAATATGATATAATTGAAATATAGAAAAGATATGTTTGATGTCTTAAAAAGCTATTTAAATAAGGCTTAAGAAAAGATAACGAGTATAAGAAATAAAAAGTGTTTAAGTTTTTTGTTGCTGTGACAAGAACAAGGTTGATGAAGCGGAATTTGTGAGTGTTGTTACATCTTGACAATATAACAATATAAATACATAATATTGATTTTTACTTATTGAAAAACGCGCGTGATTTGTAAGTATAAATATATAACTATAACTAAAATGATATAAGAAAGGACAATCTGATATATATAATATATCAGTAGGTGATTTTTATGAAAATTAAGAAGGTTTTATTTGCAGCAACTGCATTGGCAGTAGCATTATCTACATCTGTTGTTAGTTTTGCAGCACAAGATTCTATTACTTATAATGCTGATGGTCCTACTGTTCGTGCCAGCATTATGACTGATGGTGACTGGAGAGTATTTTCTTCATTAAGTTCAAGTTCTAACTGTGAAATGAGTATTGAAGGAACAGTAATAGATATTAATTCTGAAACATATTCTTTGAGTGCTTATGATGGAAGCGATACTTATATATCTTCAACTGTAGAGACAGAGGGTTATGTATCATATGCTATCGCAACTTTTACAGCAAATGGAGTTTCAAAAGTTTTAAGTATAGGACATCCAAATTATTAATGTTATAAATATATTGAGAGGGCGTCGTAAGACGCCTTCTTTTAAAATAGGTTGTCTAAGGAGAAATATAATGAAAAAAGTGCAAAAAATAATTATATTTTTATTGCTTATAATGATACTAACAGGTTGTACGGGCAATAATGTTTTTTTAAATATAACTGCAGATAATTCTCAGCCATATTGGAATATTTTGACACATAATTTTGCAAAAGGTGAGAGTGGGTATTATTTTATGGATACTGAGAACAAATGCTTAATGCATTTTAATCCTGCTGACAAAGAACTGACACCGGTATGTAATAAGGAAAATTGCAGCCATAATGATGAAAATTGTTATGCCTATCTTGACCCTATGGTATATATTCCTGTATCTGTTTGGTATTATAAGGGATATATATACCTTCTAAAATATGACGACGGCAATGTTGTTTTAGTACAGGTAAATAAAAATGGAGATGAGAAAAAAGACCTTTGTATCATTGGAAGTGCCGATGTAATTTCAAACAAATATAATATTGTATTTCATGATGATTGCATATATATTTATAATACATCTATTAATGATATGATGGACAAAAAGAGCACAAATTATATAAAGAAAATATCGTTAAACGGAGAAATCAATGAAATAATTTATGAAAATAAAAATGATAATATAATGATAAATACTGCAAAAAGTTATGGAAGTAATTTGTTTTTTACAGTTGAAAACATTGAAATTGATTCAGGAAATAAAAATAATTTGAGTATCAGATTTGATAGCCTTGGGTTGTTTTCATATGATTATAACACAGGAAAAATTGAGACGGTACTAGATAAAAAAGTTTATGATTATACGATTGATGTTAATAATAAAATTTTGTACTATTATGTAATAAATGAAGGTTTATATAAAATGAATTGGGAAACCAAAGAGGAGACTAAAATATATGAATCTGACAATGACAGCGTTTTATGTAATATTTCTTGCGATAGCAAAAATATATATATGAGTAATGAACGCTGGTATAGATTTAATAACAGGAATGAAAATAATAGTATAAAAAGCTATATGTGGGCAATATCACCTGATGGGGAAATAAAAAATAAAATTGAATCATTTGGAGTATATTTTGGTGATGAAAATTATATATTCGGTGAAATTGCTGATAGTAATGGAATAAAGTCTGCATATATTGATAAAAATGATATAGAAAAGGTAAATCAATGGACATTGATAAAACCGTAAATTTCAATGATATTTTGTGTAATGGTAAAATCAGATGCTGTTTTAAGTTTTTAAATATTAAAAAATAGGTTTATTTTAAGGATAAGGAACTATATGCCCTTATCCTTTTTTGTTTATAGATATTATGAATATGTGAATAAATATTTAAACATTGTGAAATTATTAGAATGTTTGTAAGTGTTATAATATTATTATAAGTTAGTTTGTCAAATGCTTGAGAAGGAAAGTGGATATTTAAATATAACCAATTTTATCTCCATGACTTTGAAATAGTTGGATACTTGCCGTCACAATTTTCAGCAAAGGTATCTAATTCTATAAGAGCAATATCTTCTGATGCAGCTATATAAACACGCTTTAAATTAGCTATTAAAGCTTTATTATTTTTATAAGAAAAAAATCTGATTGTATTTCTTATTTGATGATTTTTTCCATCACACCTTACATGAAAATGTATTGCGTCAAGATAAACTACAGCAAATATTTCTTCAATGGGTCTTTTCTGCAATTTTTTTACAATAGGCATAATCTTGTCAGTAATTCTTCTTATTGTACTATTGAGCTTAATTTGTATTTAGATTGATGTTGACGGGTAAAAGTATAAAACCCGACTGCTCGCAATAGCCAGGAGGTTTATTTATTTCTAGCTTCCCCATAATATTTAATTAGAAGCCTGATTTAGTAAAACAGTTAAATTGAACGTCTGTTTTACCTACTAGTTAATACTTTCTTTATTATCGGAAGAATCTTTATATCAGCCGGGAGCCATTGAACACTATCAAGTTCATTTACGACTAACCATTTAGAAGCTTCAGCCTCTTTAAGAATTAATTCTCCTGATATAATTTCTGCCCAAAAGCAGTCCATAGATAAATGAAATGATGGGTAATCATATTCTAATGTTGTTATAAACTTCTTTACCTTAATAGTAATATTGAGTTCCTCTTTTATTTCTCTAATTAATGCCTGCTGTGGGGTTTCATCTTTTTCAATTTTTCCTCCAGGGAATTCCCATTTACCCTTAAATTCACCATAGCCTCTGGATGTAGCAAACACCTTTTCACTATTGCGTATTACTGCTGCTACCACTGTTTCGCACAGATTATTGTCTGTGGCGACTGCGGTGAAATGTTCCGCAGAATCCATTGGAACAATCGCGGTTGTAAATCTATCGTCTGGCGCTGCCTCAGCAGGCTGGAACCCACCGGATAGGAATGCCACGCCAGAACCGTCAATGAAACGGTATTAGAGAATGTGGTAGTTCAGGCCATTAACACGCTCCTTGGCGATAAGTCAACCTATCAGGCACAGCTCCAGCAGAATATTGCTAAGGTCATCAGAGAAGCTCAGAAGACCACAGCAGATGGCATTGATGAACAGCTGATGGTACTTCAAAAAGAGCTTCTCAAAAAGATAAATAACAAGGAAGCCTACGATGAGATTGCCGACCAGATTTTCAAGCTCCGCGAAAAGCGCGAAAAATGCACTGTTGACACTGCTGCCAGAGACGCTCAGATTGCAAGAATTAACGACCTGCAAGATTACATTAAAAAGCAGCGTGTCGACCTTGTTGAATTCGATGAAGCCTTGGTAAAACGCTGGCTCAAGCAAATCACCGTCTGGGAAGACCACTTCACAGTTGAACTCAAATCTGGATTGAGTATTGATATTGTGGGTTAATTCATATATATGTACAAAAGCACCTCATTACTGAAATGCATCTAGTGATTAGGTGCTTTGTTTGATTATAGAAAACAGGAATTTGTTGAAAATTCATAATTTACAAGTGTATTACATAAGAATCTTAATACCAAAGATATTGTTAAAGATAGAAGATTATTTAGATTCCATTTTTCTTAGCCGAGGAATTCTTGAATATAGAGTTTCTATGTCTAAATCCGTTGAATTTGATATATGCTTGATGCGAGGAGCGTTTGATTGGGCAGAGATTGGAGAAGATGGAATCCTGCCATTAATGTAAACTATTGCTTTATCATCTAACCAGTCCAAAGTTTCTTTAAAGAGCGTATGTGTTAAATACATACGCTGGATGACTTTGTATAGTTGATGTACAGTTTTTTTGTTTATATTTGTTTTATCAAAATCATTGATATAACCCGTTAAGTCTTTTTGCTCTTTTATAGAATTACAAATCAAGGTTGATAAACATGTGTGTGATAATTGCGATATATTAACAGGTATGAGTACATGGTTATTTGAAATGTACAAATTACACTTAATTGTATCTTTTATCTGTGTTGAAGTATCTGTATAATGATGTTCTCCTTGAAATTCAAAGGCTAGTCTGAAATTTTCGAAAAGAACATCTATTTCAAGAAACGTACCAGTTAAAGGGCTTACTAGAAAATTGGGATGAGTATCAATTTCCTTTTTTGTTGCTCTAATAGTAAAAGTAATATATAAGTCCAAATAGCAATTAAGCAATGCTTCACCGTAGGATGCACATTGGGAATTATATTTGGAGGTCAATAAACTGTCTAAAGCAAATATGATGTATTGATTTATTGTAGATAATTCTTTGCAAAAGTTATATGTATCAACATTTATTTGCCTCTGAAAATCTTGTATACCCCAAATTAAAGCTGAAAGATGAGGAATTTGCTTTAAGGAATTATTTGATGTGTATTCACATCGTAAAAATTTTAAAAATTTATTGTTAAAATTTTTTATTTTTTTTTCGATTACTAATTTATGTGAAATATCACATAAGGTATTTAAATATTGCTTTTGATTGCATTGAACAACTTGTTTTAACTTATCACGCTCAATTTTATTCATGGTCGGTATCCTCTACTATAAATTATTCTTGTTCTCCATTTGTAATATCGGTAACAATACAGTTTTAACAACATAGTTTAAGTTAAATGATAATTTCGTCGATATAAACTAATACCAGCATTTCAAAAACTTACAATTTAGCAATTTGTTTCTTGTTTACATCTAAACTACAGCTTAACAAACCTTAAACTGTCGAGTGTGCCAAAATGCTGTTATGTTTTGACATCTAAATCACTAACTATTAAAATCTTCCTAGTGCCAAAACCTATGACATCTAATCCACAGACTAAACCATAAGCAAAAAATTGGAATTGATATGTTACTATAAAAGAAAACAAGTATTTTATGATTAAGCTATATTCTGAAAACATTTTAAATTAAGGCGTTTTAGAGCTTTTTTAATCAACCCTTGACATTAGAACTACCGTTTCAACGTGGAACGAGAGGACAGGAAGTATGTCTTTTTCCTTCGGTCGTATGTGGGAATATATCTATGGCTATTTTCTCGTTTTGCACGTTAGTGGAACATATCTACAATTTTCTACCGATAAAACGCCCCTCTAAATTTATTTTAGTACTTCTTTTGTTACAGTGATTTTCCTATCAGCATATAAAACAACTTCTTTAATTACGATTTTTTGAATACCAGAGATAATTATCTCCATTGTAGAATAATCAATTTGTCCTTTTGCAACAGGAAGTTTCATTTTGAAATCAAAACTTTGTGAACTTCTTAGCTTTTTGCCATAAGAGTATTTTCCAGGTATTGATTTTTCCATTGCCGCAGACAAAAACAACATTACTTTTTTCGAATAATATTTTGTATCATTCCAATATACCCCAGTATCATCCCCTGCACCAAAGAAATAATTTCTGTAAAAGGTATTTCCGAAAATGTCAATTGTAATAGAATTCTCGGGAAAAGAAGCAACTGGATTCGATATGCAACCCACAACGCCTGTATTTGTTGTTCCCACCATCACAAAGGGAATATTGCCCGGAAGCGGATCTTCTTTTTTTAATCTTCTTCCTTGTTCGATCCGATTAAATATGCTTTTATAAGTATATTCGTCAAAAGTTAATTGATCAAATTCTTCTAACGCTTCGTTTTCTTCTGCAGTCAAAGTGTAATTTTTCAGCCCTGTTACAGATAAATGCCTCCAGTTCAGCGACACGCTGGGCCTCCAGCTCAGCAATAAATTTTTCCATAAAGGAAAAATTTATTTTACCGTCCAAGGAAGGAAGCTTGATTTTTTTCGATTTAATTTTTTCCCAAGAGCACATGTTTTCATATCCAAAATTAAATTTTAAGTAAAACAATGCATTTGAAATAAACAAACCTTGGCTATCCGTTATCTTAAATTTGGGCTTTAGCGAAAATACTCTTGCGTGAGTTACCATTTTATATTTAAATTGACGATAAAAAGCATTTCCAAACATATCCAAAGTGATAGTACCCATATCAAATATCTTTGCTTTTACATCAGATTTTCCCAAAACACCATTATTGGTGATCCCTGATGTTATAACATATTCACCGCAATTATTGATATGTTCTTTCTGTATATCAAAATCCCCATTTGAACTAGTAAATAAATCCTCCAGTTTATATTCGCCCCACTCAACATTATTCAATTCTTCATTGAGTGAGGTATCTATTTTCCCAGGCGGTCGTCCTCCGCATTCTGCTGTTTCAGCAGTGTTGAGACTTCCCAAGCCAAGAAATCGCTGACGGTTTTTTTGAAATCATCAAGAGTCGGCTTTGTATCAATCGGTGCGGTCTGATTCCAGTCAGCGCCGTTTTCCGGGTCAATGTGTCCCTCGTAGTATTCCTTTTCGGTAAAGATATGAAGCTTGTCTTTGCCAAAGCGCACCAAATCCACAAGTTCTGCATATCTTTCTTTAGCATGGTCCGTATCTCGTAGGTTACAGCTTGCTTTTTTACGGTTCGTACGAGTATAACCATCATTTGAAAAGTCAATAAACTTTACAATATCATCCTTTTGATGAGTTTCTCCCACACGGAAAACATAAATATTTGTTTGTACGCTTGACTTTCCGACAAACAAATCAATTGGCATTTTGATGCTTGCAATCAACGTGCTGTGTTTTAATATATTCTTATTATATTCCGACGCCTTACCTGAACCGGCTGAATTTTGAATAATAACAGCACCATAACCGCTGTTCATCATCGAAAGTGCTTTTTCAACAAATACCATACCATTGCCGGGTGCAGAATATGGAGGATTCAGAACGAATGCATTTGCAGGGAATTTTTTCTTTGTTTCTCCAAATCCGTAATACCCATTAAAATCTTTCAACGAATCTTTATTCAAAATATTTGAACTACCGTCCCCCATAAGAATCATATTGAGGATAGCAAGCATATATACACTTGAAAGTATTTCCAAACCGAGAAGCTGTGTTGCCTTGATTTCTGCTGACTTTTCAGCAAATTTCTCCGGAGATTTTATCGTTTTCTTTGCATCTACAAGCATTTCGTTCATTGCAGCAACAAGAAGTCCCGCAGAACCTGTTGCAAAATCCCACACATAAGAATCTTTATTTACCCTTGTCAATTTTACTAAAAGGGATGCTACATATGACGGTGTTAAAACAACATCATTAAGTTTGTCCTGAGTAAAGCCGAGCCAACTATACATTTCATTAAACAACTTCCCTGTAAAGTCAGTCGTTAAGCCTATTTTGTAATAAATACCTAAATCATCAACAATTTTTGTAAAAACCCGTTTCAACTGGCTTTCACCGTTATCTACCTTGTTAATATTATCAGTTGTCAAGGTATTCTGAAGCGTCCTGATAATTAATTCTTTTTTCTCTTTAGGCAGATTCTTTTCATTCAGAAACGCTTTGATTTTTCGAACAATAATGTCGCCATCGGTATTGCCCTCCTCAGTAGAGGATTTTAATTCGGATTTTTCAAGTGGGGCAACCTTACCCGGTATACCGAGAGTTGCAATAATGGAAGCAGCGACAAGATATACACGATCATTTTCACCCAAGCCTTTTTCATTCTGATATATATCATTGTTCAGCCTCACAAGGCTTGCGTCAATTTCTCTTTCCCGCTGCTCCTTTAATCTGTCTATCTCCTCTTGCGGAAGCTGAAGCCTTTTTACTTTTTCGATGAACTCATCAAAATTTTCCGCTTTCAAAAAAGAAAGATCAGTATAGTCATCAACCTTTTGTCCAACACCAAAATTGGTTTTTGAAACATAATAAACACCGATTGAGTACTTGATTTTTCCTTCATCATTTTTATAGCCTGTCATACCGATTGCAATAATGTCTGTATAGCTCGTATAGTGAAGCAAGGCATTGGCATAATGCACAGCACCATTTACGGCATACGAATTTATATGTTTGAAATTGGGTTCATTCTTTGCGGTTTTATTATCGACTTGACCATTGCTGTTAATTTTAATCAACTTGTCTTTGTAACCCTTGTATTCAATAAGAATGGGATAATCACTCAAATTTTTATCACGCAACAAAAGTTTAGCATCTGGTCTGTTTCCACCTGTGCCGCCATTTTTTGAATAATAATTATTCAGTGCAGTATCAATGGCGTTGTTTAATGATTCCTGCTCTAATTTATAGTTCAATCCATATGATTTAAGCCATCCGTTCGCTAAATCAGCAATATTTGGTTCTATAGATTGTTCTTTTTTCTTATTGATCATATCTTTTATCCTCCACAATGATGATATCCTTTATCTTATAACCTCGTCGTAGTTAGGTTGTTCGTTTTATTATCACGCATAAAACCTGTAAAATCAAGGTTTCAAACGTGACAACAACACAACGCTCTCCACATGATATGTTCTTGGAAACATATCCACGCAGCACACTTTTTCAACCTTATATCCGTTTTCTTCAAACACAAGTAAATCCTTAGCCAAAGAGCTTGCTTTACAGCTTACATACACAAGTCTGTCTGCATTAAAATTAATAATTTTCATTATAGCTTTAGGGTTTATACCTTCTCTAGGAGGGTCAAGTATAATAAGGTCAGGTTTATAATCAAGATTATCTACCATATTAAGCACATCGCCTGCTATAAACTCACAGTTTTTAATGCCATTAAGTTCAGCGTTTATTTTTGCTGCCTCAACAGCTTCTTCAACTATTTCAATTCCGATTACTTTTTCAGCCACAGGGCTCATAAGCTGGGTAATAGTGCCTGTACCGCAGTAGAGGTCAAAAATAACGCTGTTTTTTTCATACCCTGCAAAATCTCTGACAGTTTGATAGAGAACCTCAGCACCTGCCGAATTGGTTTGGAAAAAAGAAAAAGTGGAGATTTTAAAATTCAGACCCAAAAGACTTTCATTAAAATAGTCCTGACCGTAAAGAAGTCTTATTTCATCTGCCTTTACAACATCAGCAACACCGTCATTTATAATATGGCTTATTCCTTTTATTTCACCTTCCAATTCAAGGGATAAAAGCTTGTCCTTTAATGGTTCAACATTTGTCTTAAGTTCTGATGTAGTTACAAGATTTACAAGCATTTCCTTTGAAAAGTGTCCTCTTCTTACAAGCAAATGTCTGAGTGCTCCTGTATGCCTTAATCTATGATAAAATTTTTCTTCGCTTTCCCTGAAAAAATCCAGCACACATTTTAAAACTTTTCTTACATCATGATTTACTAACTGACAGACATCAGCATTTACTACTTCATAGTTGCTTTCTCTTTTCCTCATACCAAGGCAAAGTTCACCCTCAGCACCGTTATCTCCAAAGCTGAACTCCATTTTGTTTCTGTAGCAATGAGTATCAGGGCTGGCTTTTATTCCAATAAAATTATAGTCTTTGATACCTGCTTTATTAAGAAGATCAAGTACCATTTTCTTTTTGATTTCAAGCTCTTTTTCATAGCTTATATTTTGGTAAGTACAGCCTCCGCATTTACCGAAGGCTGTACATTCAGGTTCAATTTCATAGGGTGCTTTCTCTGTTATTCTTCTAAGTCTTCCTTCATATTGCTTTCTTTTTTTCTTAATATCTGCAACAATTGTCTGACCTGGAATAGTATTTTTTACAGAAACTTTTTTATCTTCCCATACACCGATTCCCTTGTTTGGAAATTCAATATCCGTAATAGTAAATTCACTGTCTAAATATTTTTTACTCATATTTTCTCCTTTTTAAAACAGCCTTAGTGTAAAATTAACTGCCATACAAAGCAGTATACCTGTTATAGTTGGTATAATAAAGGACGCAAATGTCCATTTCAGGCTTTTGGTTTCTTTCTTTATAGTAAGCAGAGTTGTGGTGCAGGGGAAATGATTCATTGAGAAAATCATAGTACACAAAGCTGTTATATATGTCCAGCCATTATCCCTTAAAAGCATACCAAGCTCTGATAAGTTTTCAAATTCAATAAGACCGCTGTTGCCTGTATAGCACATTATTACAATGGGAAGCACAATTTCGTTGGCAGGCATACCCAATATAAAAGCGGTCAGTATATATCCATCAAGTCCCATTAACCTTGCAAATGGTTCTAAAAAGTCAGCAACATAAGTTATTAAAGTTATATCTCCGACTGTAATGTTCTGCATAAGCCATATTATAGCACCTGCCGGGGCAGCAACAACAACAGCTCTGCCAAGAACATAAAGTATTCTTTCTCTTATGGATCTCTCAACAATACTTTTTATCTGTGGTTGTCTGTATGGAGGCATCTCCAGTATAAAAGAGGACTGTTCTCCCTTTAGCAGTGTTTTACTTAATATAAATGATACTATAAGAGTAATTACCACACCGCTTAATATAGCAGCAACAACGGTCAGTGTTATCTTAAAACTGCTGAAGACACCGCTTGCAATAAAAACGGAGGCAAGCATTATAAGTCCTGCAAAACGGCCGTTACATGGTACAAAATTATTTGTCAGTATGGCAATAAGTCTTTCCTTTTTTGATTCAATTATTCTGGTTGATACAACGCCTACAGCATTGCAGCCAAAGCCCATACACATTGTAAGTACCATTTTGCTGTGGGCATTTGCTCTTTTAAAGAGTTTATCAGCATTAAAGGCTATTCTGGGCAAATATCCCAAGTCCTCAAGAATAGTAAAAAGGGGAAAGAATATAGCCATAGGCGGAAGCATAACTGCAACAACCCAGCTCAGTGTTCTGAACACGCCTTCGATAAGAACGCCCTTAATCAGCCAACCGCTGTCTGCAAAGGTATCAAGAAGATACCCTTCAATGTTTGTAAAAACGGAACTTAAATAAGAAGATGGGTAATTTGTGCCAACTATAGTAAGCCACAGTATAAAACAAAGCAGAAAAAGCATAATAGGTACACCCCATACTCTGCTTGTGACTATTCTGTCAATTTTTCTGTCCTTGTTGTTGAAAATATTACAGCTGTTTTCAACACAGCTTTCATATATATATTCTACACTACATTCGCATTTCTGACAAGTAGTATCATGTGAATGTATTTCCTCCTTTAGCTTGTCAAGTCCGATTCCTCTCCTGGCAGCAGCAGCTACGACCGGTAAATTTAAAAGTTCGCTGAGCTTTTCTGTATCTACTGTAATTCCCTTTTTTTTCGCCTCATCCATAAGATTGACACAAACTATAACATTGCAGCACAGAGGTGACAGTTCAAGTGCAAGTATAAGGTTTCTTTCAAGACAGGTTGCATCAAGTACAATTACAACAATATCTGCAAGTCCTGACTTAATGCAGTCCATAGCACATTTTTCATCGGCAGAGACAGGATTTGTTGAGTAAATTCCGGGCAGGTCTATGATTTCATACTTAGTGCCTTTATATTCCATAACACCTGCTGCATTTCCGACTGTCTTTCCTGACCAGTTGCCAGTATGCTGATGACTTCCTGTTAAAGCATTGTATATTGTGCTTTTACCTGTGTTGGGATTTCCTACAAGTACAACTGTTTTGTCATACATAGCGGTCCTCCTTGACAAGTATATTTTTGCTTTCTTCTTTACGCAAAGCTATAACTGCACCTTTGATATAATAAGCATAGGCACTTCTGCCAATGTTCTCATGCAGTACAGCAACCTTTGACTGAGGAGTAAAGCCAAGTTCTATTAAACGTTCCCTGCACGGACAAGGCTCTATTCTAAAAATTCTGCCTGAGCTGCCAACAGGCAAATCAGACAGAAGCATTGTTTCATTCATCAAATATTACACCTCACGCAATTTTATAATGTATAATATAAAATAACGCAAGTATATGTTACTCTTTATCTAATAAAATCTGTTTTAATTTTAGTTTCTCTTTCAGGTAAATTTATTCCGTTAGTTTTGCCGCATTCAATACATTTAATAAGCCATGCCATATTTCTTCCGACACCTCTCATAATCTGCATACCTTCTTCATCTTGTTTAACTTGTTCAGGGTTGCTGCCATGAGCCATATTCCAGTAGTTAGATGATACTACAGGCATATTGTTAAATGTAAGATATTTGTTTAACTGCTCAAGAGCAGCAGTTGCACCGCCTCTTCTGCATGTACAGACAGCAGCACCTGGCTTGAATGCCATATATGAACTGCAGGAATAGAAAAGTCTGTCAAGGAAAGAAGTTATTGCACCGCTTGCAGCAGCATAGTGCACAGGCGAACCAAATACATATCCATCGGCTTCTTTAACCTTATCAATCAGAGAATTTAAAATATCGTTGTCATTTACACACTTTCCATTTTTTCCGCAGTATCCGCATCCCATACATCCTGAGCTTACATTGCTGCCAATGTGAATAATTTCTGCTTCAACTCCGTTTTCTTCAAGGGTCTTTGCAATCTCACACAGTACTGTATATGTACAGCCTTTAGCTTTAGGACTTCCGTTAAATAATAAAACTTTCATTTAATTACCTCCATATATACAAACTAATATATATTAATATATTCTTAGTATAATTATACCACAATATTTAATTTGTGTAAAAATATTTATATCTTGATTTAACACATATTAAGTATATAGTTACATAAAAAAGGGTGCTTTTAGAATGCCGCTGACCGGACTCGAACCGGTACGAGTTGCCCCGCTTGATTTTGAGTCAAGTGCGTCTGCCAATTCCGCCACAGCGGCATAGCCGATAAACTAGCCATACAACATTGTTATTTTAATATAAAATGCAATAATTGTCAAGAGATTTTTTTAATATTTTGTTAATGGAGTAAAGGGGCAGTAGGTGAGAAAGCTGTTTATTTAATACTTAAATTTTTTTTGCATGTTATACAGTATTAAAATTATATAATACGTTAGTTTTTATCCATGGGTTCATAGCCTTTATCTTTTATTTCGGAAATAAATTCATTATAATCAAATCCAAGGTTTATTGTTATGTTAATAAAAGTTTGGAATGAGGGCAAATATAAACCATGTTCTAAGTCTATGTACTGTCTGGCTGATATACAGCATTTTTCAGCCATAGCTTCCTGACTGCAGTTTAGCTCGGTTCTTTTTAAAAATAAGGCGTAACTGAATGTTTCTTTAAGAATTTCGACCACAATTTTAGTCTCCTTCATAATTTGATAAGTAACATTCTAACAAGTTAAAATGCTGTTTTCTATGAGATTTCTCACAGAATAGTATTAATTAAACAATACTTATTATATGTATTGTGTATTTATATGTTTATTTGTCGAAGAATGTATTGATTTTAAATCGACAAAGATATGAATGTTATTTTAGAACTTATGTTTAAATTAATTTAAATATTAAATAAAA
>CAJKOJ010000028.1 GCA_905201505.1 uncultured Eubacteriales bacterium
AAACCGCCTGTTAAAAATAACAGGCGGCAATTTACCAATTAAATATAAATTATATTATTAGTTTAATTCAGCAAAATACTTGATTGTTCTTACCATCTGGCTAGTATAAGAATTTTCATTGTCATACCAAGAAACAACCTGTACTTCATATAAATCATCAGCAATCTTATTTACCATAGTCTGAGTTGAATCAAATAATGAACCATAAGTAATACCGATAATATCTGAAGATACAATTTCATCTTCATTGTAACCAAAAGAAGCTGAAGAAGCGTCCTTCATAGCTGCATTAATTCCATCAACAGTTACATCCTTACCCTTAACTACAGCTGTAAGAATAGTAGTTGAACCAGTAGGAACAGGAACTCTCTGAGCAGAACCAATTAACTTACCGTTAAGTTCAGGAATAACTAAACCGATAGCCTTAGCTGCACCTGTAGAGTTAGGAACGATATTAACAGCAGCTGCACGAGATCTTCTTAAATCACCTTTTCTCTGAGGACCATCAAGTGTCATCTGATCACCTGTATAAGCATGAATAGTAGACATAATACCTGCCTGAATTGGTGCATAATCATTAAGAGCCTTAGCCATAGGAGCTAAGCAGTTAGTTGTACAAGAAGCAGCAGAGATAATCTTATCATCAGCTGTTAATGTATTCTCGTTTACGCTGAAAACGATAGTTGGTAAATCATTACCTGCTGGTGCAGAAATAACAACCTTCTTAGCACCTGCTGTAATATGAGCAGAAGCCTTATCCTTAGATGTATAGAAACCTGTACATTCAAGTACAACATCTACATCTAACTGACCCCAAGGAAGCTTAGAAGCGTCAGCTTCTTTGTAGATTTCAATTTCCTTGCCGTTTACTACAATAGAAGATTCCTTTGCTTCAACTGTACCGTCAAATCTACCCTGAGTTGAATCATACTTTAATAAATGAGCTAATACTCTAGGTGCAGTCAAGTCATTGATAGCAACTACTTCATAACCATCAGCAGCAAACATCTGTCTGAAAGCAAGTCTGCCGATACGACCAAAACCATTAATAGCAACTTTAACCATTTTTGTTTCCTCCTAAAAATAAAATTAGAAATTGTAAAACCACTTATTAGTTTTACCATAGTATGTTATAAATATAACAATCTTTTATAACTATTACATTATAACATCAACTGCATATTATTATATCACAAATTTCCTCATCTTTAAACAATTTTTTTTAAAATTGACGTAAATTTTTAACATTTATCTATTTGTCACAATTTTTATTAACCAACAAAACTTAAATTATACAAAATATACCATTATTTTTTGTGTAAAAAATGGACATAAAAAACTATAACTTAATTAAATAAATCAATTTTCTATATTGCACCTTATAATTATATCCAAAAAACAAAATGTTATTCTATATAAATTAACTCAATACTTTTTTAATTCCTATTACCTGTAATACTCTTTATGACCTCTCCCCCTATTATAAGCCCTGCCACACTTGGTACAAAGCTTACACTCCCTGGAGTTCTTCTCTTATTTGTTTCTTCTATACTTTCAAGAGGAGTTATAGGTTCTTCATTGCTATAGCACACCTTCAACTCTTTTATTCCCCGTGCTTTTAGCTCCTTTCTCATTACTTTAGCTAAAGGACAGACAGTAGTTTTATATATATCTGTAATTTCAAGCCTTGTGGGGTCAAGCTTATTTCCAGTTCCCATACTGCTTATTACAGGAATATTTAATTCCTGACACCTCATTATAATTGCAATTTTTGCAGTTACAGTATCCACAGCATCAATGCAATAATCATATTTTTCATTTAAGACCTCATTTATATTGTCATATAATATAAACTCGTTTACACATTTAACATTACATTCATTATTTATGTCCTTTATTCTTTCAGCCATAACCTCTGTCTTTATTTTCCCTATAGTAGAATTAAGAGCAATAATTTGCCTGTTTATATTTGTCACAGACACACAGTCATTGTCTACAAGTGTAATATTGCCTATACCTGCTCTTGCTGCAGCTTCAGCCACAAAAGAACCTACACCTCCCACACCAAATATTATTATTTTTGATCCTTTTAACTTATCAATTGCAGAATTGCCTAAAAGCATTCTTGTTCTTTCATACCAGTTCATAAATTTTCACCTCATAAAATTAGTATATCACATAACTGCTTATTGCAAAAGGAAAAATATTGTGGTAAGATAATGTAAATATATATAAATGAAAATTTTCGGAGGTAATAAAATGAAAATTGAAACAAAATGTATTCAGTCAGGCTATACTCCAAAGGATGGAGAACCAAGAGTATTGCCTATAGTTCAGAGCACTACATATAAATATGAATCAACACAGACAATGGGTGATTTATTTGACTTGCAAAAGGATGGTTTTTTTTACACAAGATTAGCAAATCCTACAGCTGATGCCGTTGAGAAGAAAATTGCAGATCTTGAAGGCGGTGTCAGTGCACTGCTTACATCAGCCGGTCAGGCAGCTTCACTTATTTCTATTATGAATATTTGTCAGGCAGGAGACCATATTTTAAGTTCAACTACTATATACGGCGGTACCTTTAATCTTCTTTCTGTTACACTGAAGAAATTTGGTATTGATGTAACATTTGTTGACCCTGAAGCAAGTTTAGATGAACTTCAGAAATTAGTTAAACCAAACACAAAAATTATTTTTGGCGAAACTCTTGCAAACCCCGCTTTAAAGGTGCTTGATATTGCAAAATTTGCATCACTTGCCCACAGCAACAATATACCTCTTATTATTGACAATACTTTCCCTACACCTATTCTTTGCAGACCTATAGAATTTGGTGCAGATATTGTTATTCACTCAACTTCAAAATATATGGACGGTCATGCAGTAACACTGGGAGGCGTTATTGTTGACAGCGGTAAGTTCGACTGGGCAGCAAGCGGTAAATTTCCTGAAATGACAACACCTGATGAAAGCTACCACGGTGTTGTTTACACAGAGCATTTTGGTAAATCTGCATACATAGCAAAGGCAAGAGTTCAGTTAATGAGAGATTTAGGTTCAACCCCTTCTCCTATGAATGCTTTTCTCCTTAATTTAGGACTTGAAACTCTCCATTTAAGAATGGAAAGACATAGCTCAAATGCTTTAAAAGTTGCAGAATATCTTGAAAATAACGATAAAATTGCATGGGTAAGTTATCCCGGTTTAAAATCAAGTTCTGATTACAATCTTGCCAAGAAATATTTACCTAACGGGTGCAGCGGTGTCATTGCCTTCGGACCTAAAGGCGGCAGAGAAGCCTCTGTTAAATTAATGGATAGTCTTAAACTTGCAAACATTGTTTGTCACGTTGCTGATGCCAGAACAGGTGTACTTCATCCTGCATCTTCTACACATAGACAGCTTACAGACCAACAGCTTGTAGACTGCGGTGTTAAGCCTGAGCTTATAAGAATGTCTGTAGGTATTGAAAACGCAGATGATATTATTGCTGATCTTGAACAAGCTATTAATAATATTTAATTTATAAACATATAGGGGCTGAGGTGAAGTAACTTTTTAAGTTAGTTTACTGTCAGCTCCTTTACATCTAAGGAGTATCTGTATGAATATATATCTTGCACCCTTGGAGGGTATAACAAACAATATTTTCAGATCCGCTCAGTACAAATATTTTGGCGGTGTCGATAAATACTTTACCCCTTTTATTACCCCTACTGACAACGGCAGACTGAGCACAAAAATTACTCGTGATATTCTTCCTGATAACAATAAAGGACAGCTTCTTATCCCTCAAATTCTCACTAATTCATCAGAGGGATTTTTAACAATGTGCAAAACTTTAAACAGCTGCGGATATACTGAATTTAATTTAAATCTTGGCTGTCCCTCAGGTACTGTTGTATCTAAAGGCAGAGGAGCAGGTTTTTTATCATATACTGACAAACTTGAAATTTTTTTAGACGAAATATTTAAAAGTGATTTTAAAATTTCAATAAAAACAAGAATTGGACTTACTTCTCCTGATGAGTTTTATAAACTTCTTGAAATATATAATAAATATCCTCTCACTGAGCTTATTATTCATCCCCGGACAAGACAGGATATGTACAACAATAAGCCAAATTGGGAAATATACAAATATGCCTATGAAAATACAAATCATAAACTTTGCTATAATGGAAACATTTTTACTTTTTCAGATTATATAGAATTTAATAAAGCCTTTCCAAATACAGAAAATATAATGCTTGGCAGAGGAATTGTAACAAATCCTGCCCTGCCGCTAATTATAAAAAATACAGGTGAACTTACACTAGAAAGCCTTAAGGCATTTTATAAAGAAATTTATACCGAATATGAAAATATACTTTCAGGTTCAGTACCTTTGCTTCATAAAATGAAAGAGCTTACACTATATTTAGCTGAACTTTTTAATGATAATACAAAGATTGTGAAAAAAATAAAAAAAGCAAAGAACATAAGAGATTTTAATTCAGCTGTTGCTGAACTTTTTTCCTCTTATGAACTCAAAAAATAAATGCCTGGGTATAAAAACCCCGGCATTTATTTTAATAAAATTATAAAATTTCTTTTAACTTTTCATCAAGTATATTGTTTACGGTCTGTGGATTAGCTTTACCCTTTAATGCCTTCATAGTCTGACCTACAAGGAATCCTCTTGCCTTTGCCTTTCCTCCCTTTAAGTCCTCAATGGACTTAGGATTATCAGCAATAACCTTAGCAACAATTTCCTCAACCAGCTTACTGTCATCAACCATAGTAAGGTTATGCTCCTCTACATATTTACCCGGAACAACATTATCTTTAAATACAGCCTCAAATACTTCCTTAGCAGCAGTTCTGTTAATCTTGCCTTCTGCTACAAGTTCAATAATATCAGCAATCTTCTGAGGATCCATTTCAACCTCTTCTGCAAGAGTTCCTGTTTCACTCATCAGTCTCATAAGCTCACCCATTACATAGTTGCAAACTTCTTTAGGCTTACCGCAAATCTTAGCTGCATCTTCAAATAAATATGCAATCTGTCTTTCAGCAGTAATAACAGATGCATCATATTCTGACAAGCCATATTCTGACATATATCTCTTTCTCTTGGCTTCAGGAAGTTCAGGCATATTGTCAACTGTATTCTGTATCCATTCATCACTTATCTCAATAGGAAGAAGGTCAGGTTCAGGGAAATATCTATAATCCTGAGCATTTTCCTTACTTCTCATTGCAAAGCTGGCATCCTTATTATCATCCCATCTTCTTGTTTCCTGAGTTACAACACCGCCGTGTTCCAAAATATCAATCTGTCTCTGAGCTTCATAATTTATAGCCTTGTATATAGCCTTAAATGAGTTCATATTTTTCATTTCTGTACGAGTACCAAGTCTTGTTGAGCCCATAGGCATTACAGAAATATTTACATCGGCTCTCATTGAACCTTCCTGCATCTTACAGTCAGATACACCAAGATACATCATAGTTTCCCTTAACTTAGTAAGGTATGCTATAACTTCATCAGCACTTCTGAAATCAGGCTCAGAAACTATTTCAAGAAGAGGCACACCGCATCTGTTATAATCAACAAGAGTACAGTCATCCCAAGGGTCGTGCACCAGCTTACCGGCATCTTCCTCCATATGAATTTCATGTATACCAATATACTTCTTTTCACCATCTACTTCAATTTCAACTTTACCGTTTCTGCATATAGGCAAGTATAACTGGCTCACCTGATAAGCCTTTGGAAGGTCAGGATAGAAATAATTTTTTCTGTCAAATTTATTATATCTTGTAATTTCGCAGTTAGTAGCAAGGCCTGCTCTTATAGCAAAATCAACAACCTTTTTATTTAACACAGGAAGTACTCCCGGCATACCTGAACACACAGGACAAACATGTGTATTAGGCTCACCGCCGAAATCAGTTGTACAACTGCAAAAAATCTTTGACTTAGTAGATAATTCAACATGAACTTCTAAGCCAACAACCATCTGATAATTCATTACTTATTTCCTCCTTCCGCCATTTGTGGCTTTTTAGTATGGAAATCTGTTTCCTTTTGGAAAGCATACGCAGCTCTGACAAGTTTAGGCTCATCAAAGGCATTTCCTATTAACTGCATACCTACCGGCATACCATTTGCACCAAATCCACAAGGGACAGACACAGCAGGAATACCTGCAAGATTCACAGATACTGTATAAATATCACCTAAATACATTTTAAGCGGGTCAGAAGAATTTTCACCAATTTTATAAGCTGTTGTAGGAGCAACAGGTGAAAGTATCATATCATACTTTTCAAAAGCTTCATCAAAGCTCTTTTTAACAAGACCTCTTACCTTTAAGCTCTTATTATAATAAGCATCATAATAACCTGAACTTAATACAAAGGAGCCAAGCATAATTCTTCTCTTAACCTCCATACCAAAGCCTTCGCTTCTTGAAGTATAGTATACGTCAAGGAGATCTTCACAATCTCTGTTTCTGTATCCATACTTAATACCATCATATCTTGAAAGATTTGAACTTGCTTCTGCACAAGCCAAAACATAATATGTCGGTATGGCATAATCAACAATACCCATTTCAAACTCTTCAATTTCTGCACCCAGCTTCTTTAATGTTTCAGCTGCCTCTAAAACTGGTTTTTTAACATCCTCATCAAGACCATTGCCAAAATAATTGGTCGGTATACCAATTTTCATACCCTTCAAATTACCGTCAAAACAAGTTGAAAAATCAAACGCAGGTCTTTTAACTGAAGTTGAATCCTTAGGGTCATGACCGCTTATTACAGAAAGTACCTCTGCACAATCCTTTATATCTCTTCCCACTGGTCCAATCTGATCGAGAGATGATGCAAAAGCAACAAGACCAAATCTTGATACAGCACCATAAGTTGGTTTGATACCGCTCACACCACAGAATGAACAAGGCTGTCTAATGGAACCGCCTGTATCTGACCCAAGAGCATAAGTTACTTCCTGTGCAGCAACGGCAGCAGCACTTCCGCCTGATGAACCACCTGGAACTCTTTCAGTATCCCATGGATTTCCTGTTGCACCAAAGTATGATGTTTCAGTAGAACCACCCATAGCAAACTCGTCCATATTTAACTTGCCAACTACAACTGCACCACTTTCTTCAAGCTTTTCTGTAACAGTTGCATTATACGGCGGCTTAAAATTATGAAGCATTTTAGAACCACAGGTAGTAAGTCTGTCCTTAGTACAAATATTATCCTTAATTCCCATTGGCACGCCTGCTAAAGGTGAAGTAATTTCACCCTTATCAATTTTAGCCTGAACTTCTTCAGCTTGTTTTAAAGCCTCATCTTCAAATACACTTACAAAAGCATTAACCTTATCTTCCCTTGTTTTTATATTTAAAAGCATATCCTTAGTTGCCTCAACGGAAGATATTTCCTTGTTTTTTATCATCTGACCTATTTCAAGGGCAGTTTTATTTTTCAATTCCATTATATAAGCCTCCCTATTCTACGGTCGTTGGCACCTTAAAGCAGCCATCCTTCTGCTGTGGTGCATTCTTTAATATTAATTCTCTATCAGTTGAATTTTTAACTTCATCTTCTCTGAAATTATTAGTATAAGGGAATGGATGGCTCATAGCCTCAACATCAGTTGTATCTATTTCATTTAATTTATCAATATAGCCTAAAATTTCAGTAAGGTCAGCCTTAGCTCTCTCTTCTTCGTCGTGAGAAAGTCTAAGTCTTGATAACTCCTCAAGATATTTTATAAGGCTGTCATCAATACCTGTTTCAGCTACATTTACAACCTTCTTTTCAGCAGCTGTACTTTCAGTATTTTCACTGTAGCCAATAAGGTCCAAAATCATATCCAATCTTACCTTAACATCTTCAAGCATAGCTTCTGTAAGCTCAATGCCTGTGTTTTCAATAAGGCAAGCAATTAACTTTTCCTGAACTGACATATTACTCCTCCTTATGGATTTAATCTTGTTGTATCTCTAGGGAACATAGATGTTGCTCTTATGTTCTTTTCATCAAGCAGCTTCATTACAAATCTTTCAAGACCCATACCAAGTCCTCCATGAGGCGGTACACCATACTTGTGAAGCATAAGATAGCTTTCAAAATCCTCAGGATATAAGCCCTTGAAAATCATCTTTTTAACCTGCTCATCATAATCGTGAATTCTCTGTCCGCCTGTTGTAATTTCAAGACCTTTAAACAACAAGTCAAAACTCAGTGTGTATTTTGTATCCTCAGGGTCATCCATAGCATAGAAAGGTCTCTTTTTAACTGGGTAATGAGTAACAAATACAAAGTCACTGCCGTAATCTTCCTTGAAAAGCTCACCAATAAGTCTTTCTTCCTCAGGCTCCAAATCATAAGGATCCTTTATTTTTCTGCCGTATTTCTCAGCAACCATTTCCTTAGCGTCTCTAAACTTAACACAAGGAATAGTATCAATTTTTGGCAGCTCACATCCAAGCTTCTTTAATACAAGTGAATAATTTTCCTCAAGATATTTAAAACAGTATTTAAGCATACCGGTTTCCATATTAATCACATCATAAAAACTGTTTATATAACCCATTTCAAAGTCAACAGAAACATATTCATTAAGATGTCTTGCAGTATCATGCTTTTCTGCTCTGAATACAGGAGCAATTTCAAATACTCTTTCATACACAGGTATAAGTGTCTGCTTATATGTCTGAGGAGACTGTGCAAGATAGGCCTTTTTACCAAAGTAATCCAGCTTAAATATGTTTGCACCGCCCTCTGCACCTGCTGCAATAATTTTAGGTGAAAAAATTTCAGTAAAACCATTTTCTTCAAGATACTTTCTGAAACCTCTTACAACACCTTCCTGAAGTTTGAACACACTTCTCCTCTGTTCATTCCTCAGTATAATCGGTCTTATTTCAATTTCATTTTCAAGTGCAATGTTTAACTTTCTTTTACTTACGCTTAAAGGCAGTTCTTCGGCAGGTGAAGACAATACTTCAATTTTATTTACAAGTATTTCAAAGCCGTTTACAGCCCTTTCTTCATCTCTTACCTCACCTGTAACTCTTATGGCATTTTCCTCCTGAAGAATTTTCTTTTCTTCTTCAGTATTGTTCTTGTTGTATACACACTGAACAAGCCCGCCTATTTTTCTGATAATAACAAAAGCAAAGTCACCCATATCTCTGACATTGTAAATAGTGCCATGAGTAGTTACGCTCTTTTTTTCTTCAGGACTAAGTGCCTTAATTTCTTCAATAGACAAGTCCATAATAGCTCTTTCTCCGGTAGCCTTAACCATTTTCTCTCACCTTTCTGTAAATAATATCATTTAACTATGACTTAAAAGTAAATATAACACGGCAGTTCTTACATTTTTTATAAATAAAAAACCGCCCCAAAGCCAAATATGACTTCAGGACGGAGAAATAACCGCGGTACCACCTAAATTGACAATAAAATGTCCACCTCTTTAAGCGTCTGTTACTGTTAAAGCACAAACACTAAGATATTTAACGCATACCCTACGTATTCCACTACTAAACCTTTAATGTTTTTTGCAGAATAAGCTCCGAAGTGTTCTTTCAAAAAGCAGTGTCAGATTAATGCTCTCAATCCATGGCATCAATTCCCTGTCTGTCTTTACTTAATTACTTTTCTTCATCACAGCAATTCAAATTTATAAGAGTTATTTTAACATATTTTATTTACCATTTCAAGTATTTTATTACTTAAAATAACATTTTTATTATTTTTCAAATTATAATATTTATTCCCCGGTATTTTTCTGCAAATAAAGGTTACAAAAATTATTTACTGCTTTTCAATTCCTGATATATAGTTTATAAACTGCTGTGCGGTTCTGCCTGAAATACCGCCATGGCTTAATTCCCATTTATTTGCCTCTTTACAAAGGTCCTCATCAGACATTTTTATTCCCATTTTATGTGCAAGTCCCTTTACAATTTCAAAGTATTCCTTTTGACTTGGTTTTGAATAATTAATAGTAACACCAAATCTTTTTACAAGTGAAAGCTTTTCTTCCATAGTATCTGATCTGTGCATACCATTATTCATTTCAACATCATTTCTGTCACTCCAGTTTTCCTTAATCAGGTGACGTCTGTTAGACGTAGCATATATAAGTATGTTATCAGGTTTTGTTTCAACACCGCCTTCAATTACAGCTTTCAGAAACTTGTATTCTATCTCAAATTCTTCAAAAGACAAATCATCCATATATATAATAAACTTATAATTTCTGTTTTTTATCTGAGCAATGATATTTGATAAATCTTTAAACTGATGCTTATAAATTTCAATCATTCTAAGACCTCTGTCATAGAATTCATTTACAATAGCCTTTATACTTGTGGACTTTCCTGTACCGCTGTCACCAAAAAGAAGTACATTATTGGCTTTTCTGCCTTCAACAAAAGCATTTGTGTTATCAATCAGTTTCTTTTTCTGTATTTCATATCCAATCAAATCATCAAGCATAACCTTGTCCATATTGTTAATTGGATGAAGAATAACATTGCTTTCAGTAGAAGATGCAATTCTAAATGCCTTATTTAGTCCGAACATACCTACGCCATAGTCCTTGTAAAACTCCGTTACATAGTCAAAAATATCATTCTCGTCATTAGCTTTTTCAAGTTTTTCACTCAGCATCTGTACTTTTTCACTTACGTTTTTATTATACATTAGCTCCTTTTTGCCGATTGCCTTATAGTCAGAAATTTTACTGAAACAATCAATACCCAGAGCATACTCAATTTCAGAAAAGTCAAAATTAAAAAGTTCAAAATATGCCCTGAAGTCATTTTTAGCAAAATAATTTACACTGCCCTCATTTGCTCCTATCTTTTCACAGGTAATACTAAAAGGGTTCTCATTAGTAATTAACAGAAAAGTCAGATAGTTGTGCCAGAGGTTTTTATTAAAACCATAGTCTGTGGCAACTTCAAGTATTCTCTTTATCTGTGTATAAATTCTTACTGTAAGTTCATCTTCTGTTTGTGTCTTGTTATAATAATTTTTGAATATGTCTCCAAGCTCCATTAATATTGAATTCTTTGGCATATCACCGTATATTAAAAGTCTTGATATAATATGATTCATTATTTCATCCCTTCCGAATTCGTCATACAAATTAAATTTATAAATAAAATATGGAAAATCAGTTAATTATCACTTGCTCTTTTGTAATATCCCTTTAGTTTGTTTTCAACAAGATAATGTACACTGTCTTTGCTGTAACTTCCGTTTGCAAGTTTTTTTCCTGCTTTTTTACCCATTAACAATTCGATACCGTCATCAATGCTGTCAATGGCATAAATATGAAACTTACCCTCTTTTACAGCTTCAACAACCTCGTCTTTAAGTACTAAGTCCTTAATATTGGATGCAGGTATTATACATCCCTGATTGCCTGTAAGACCTCTTTCCCTGCACACATCAAAGAATCCTTCAATCTTATATGTAACGCCTCCTATAGGCTGTATTTCACCTTTTTGGTTCATACTTCCTGTTACAGCAAGCTGCTGCTTAACAGGGCATCCGCTTAAGCTTGAAATTATGGCATAAGTTTCTGTTGATGAAGCACTGTCACCGTCAACACCGTTATAACTTTGCTCAAAACATACACGGCAGCTTAGTGTCAAAGGATATTTCTGTGCATATTTTTCGCCCAAATATCCGATTAACACCTGCATACCCTTATCATGAATTGAACCGCTCATTTCAGCTTCCTTTTCAATATTTACAATCCCGGCCTTTCCCGTATACGTGCTTGCAGTTATCCTTGTAGGCATACCAAAGGTATAATCACTCATTTCCATGACGCAAAGACCATTAATCTGACCAACTACTTCACCTTCTGTATCAATCATAATTTCATTGTCTGAAATCATCTTGTTATACTTTTTGGCATATATATTTACACGTTCCATACGCTTTGTTGTAGCTTTTATTATGTACTGTTCTGTAATAGCTTCAACTTTGTCAATTCTTGCCCAAGCATCAGCTTCTGCAAGTATATCACAAATAATACCAAACCTGGTAGTCATCTTATCCTGTCTCTCAGCAAGTCTTACAGAATACTCCAAAAGTTCGCACATTGCTCTTTTTTCAATAGGCAGCAAATTGTGTTTTTTACAGTAATTTTTAACAAAACCAAGCATTGCATTAATATTTTCTTCTGTAAAATCCATTTCATAGTCAAACAGAGCACATATTTTAAAAAGTTTTGAAAAATCCTCATCATACTCTTTTAAAAGTTCATAATAGTACATTGAGCCTACTATAATAACCTTAATATTTATTTCTGCTGATTCAGGCTGAAGTCCTGCAACAGTTATACCGCCGAACTGATACTCCTTTAAAGGTTCTATGGTTACTTTTCCTGTTATAAGTGCTCTCTTTAAAGTATCCCATGCAAAAGCACTTGTAACTAAATCTGATGCATGAAAAATAAGGTAACCGCCATTGGCTTTGTGAAGAAGACCTGCTTTTATTTTCATAAAATCAGTAGTCAAATTACCATTTTCATTCTCATACTCTATTTCACCTACTAAATTTGTATATGTAGGGTTGTAATCCACAATCACAGGTGCACCTTTAATATTACTGTTGTCTACAATAAGATTTACTCCATATTTTTCAAACACTTCATCAGTATTACGCTTAATATTCCATGGCATCATTGCAGACAATGGGTCATCACTGTTGTCCTCGTCATCATCAGTAAACATATCTATATTATTAAGTATATCTTCTTTTACTTTTAATAAATATTTGCTTACCTGTTCATTATCAACATATTTGTCCTGTACAGGGCTTAAATAATGTCCCACTGTAAACAGACTTATGTTGTAATCCATATTTTCTATCTCCGTTTTAGCAGCCTTATCCAAATCTCTGATATGCTTCATTGCAGAGTTTGCAAGCTCATGTACCTCATCAGAACCTTCGTTTATTTCCTCTTGCTGTTCTTCTGTAAGTTCCTCATACTCTTCCTCTGTTATTGTTTTTCCATCAATAATAGGTAAAAAATAAATTCCGCCGTTACCGCTTGTTTTAATGCCAAAATTATATTTTTTAGCTTCTTCTGTAAGTTCTTTGATAGCTTCATCTTTTTTCTTTTGGTATCCTTTTAAAATTCTTTCTTTATCATCACTGTACTCAATTGATGCAAATGCTTTGGGAATTTCTATACTGAGCTGATTTACAAATTCCTCCATATCAGCCTTAAATTCTTTTCCCATACCGGCTTTAAGTTTTAAAAGCTTTGGTATACCTGGTTTATCAAAATCAAGAACATAGCACATATCATCAGGAGTTTCCTCATTTACAGCAATATCCTTTGCAAACTTTTCAGCAAAAGTAGTTTTACCGCTTGCAGACAATCCAGCAAGATATATATTATATCCTTTACTTTTAACATTAAGACCAAATTCAAGGGCTTCTGCACCGCTTGGCTGACCAATTAAATGACCGGTATATTTACTCTCATCAATAATAACATCATTGTTTCTGCAAAATCTTTTAAGCTGATTATATTCCAACTCTTTTATCATATTAACACCTCCGTTTTAGCCTATATCCTTCTCAGGTATCAGATACTTCCACATAATATAGGCGTCTTCTTTATTATCCTCATAATATTCAGGACGAATTCCCTCTAATTTAAAACCATTTTTTTTGTATAGTCCTAAAGCAGGGGTGTTGCTTTTCCTTACCTCAAGAGTAAGCCCTATCATTTCCTTTTCTTCCGCTAATTCTGTCAGCTTTTTTACAATCTCATTGCCGACGCCAATTTGTCTGTAATCCTTATGTACAGCTATATTTGTGATATGTCCCTCATTTACAATATGCCACATACCGCCATAACCTATTACTTTATTGTTTTCCATTGCAACAACATATATTGCAAATTTATTCTCAAGTTCCTTTTCTACAGAGCTTCTGCTCCAAGGGATAACAAAACTTTCCTTTTCTATTTCCATTATACCATCAATATGGCTTTTATTCATCAACTCTATTTGCATTTTTCTCTTCCATTTCCCTTTCAGCTTGGGATTTTCTTAAATATATTATTTCAAAATCATTTGGCTTTACGGCTTCGTTTATTCTTTCAAAAGCCAATGCACCTATACAAGCTGCCCTCTGCATATTTGCACTTTGAGGTGCGAATTTAAATCCCATATTAAATTCACTTATCTTTTTCTTAAATACAGGCACACCGTCGC
Source organism: uncultured Eubacteriales bacterium (assembly GCA_905201505.1). Classification (GTDB taxonomy): domain Bacteria; phylum Bacillota; class Clostridia; order Lachnospirales; family CAG-274; genus Gallispira. The sequence continues at coordinate 14,274 of CAJKOJ010000028.1, forward strand.
CTAAAAATACAGCATTTTCATCTTTTTCAATTACTATATTAAGTAACTCATTTATATCGCAGGCCATATATTCACTTAATCTTTCAAAACCATTTATATTGCAGTAAATAGCTGAATATACCTGATTTCTTCTTGCATCCATTATTGGTACAATCAACTTGCTGCTTTCAGCTAAATTATAAGCTAATCCATCAAGAGTAGGAACAGGTATAATTTTCTTGTCCAGTCCGTGAGCCAGTCCTTTTGCTGTTGCTGCTCCTATCCTTAACCCGGTAAAACTTCCCGGACCGCTTGCACAAGCTACATAATCTATTTCTGATAAATCAAGCTCTACCATATTTTTTAATTGTTCTATCATAGGCATTATAGTTTGTGAGTGAGTTTTTTTATAATTTGTTGTAAATTCAGCAATTGTTTTTTCCTCATCAACTAATGCTACACTAGCCACAAGTCCTGTTGTATCCAATGCCAGTATCTTCATTATAACACCTCTATCCTTCTGTAATTAACATCATCTACTGTCAAATTTTTTGATATTTCAATCCACTTTACATTTTCAGGCAATATTTCTTTAATCAATTCTGCCCATTCAATAAGACACACTCCATCACCAAATAAGTATTCCTCATATCCAATATCATACATTTCTTCAGGGTCACCTATTCTGTACACATCAAAGTGATAAAATGGCAGTCTGCCTGAAAGATATTCATTAACAATAGTAAAGGTAGGACTTGTAATATGGTCGCTTATTTCAAGCCCTTCTGCAAATCCTTTAGTAAATACTGTCTTTCCGACACCTAAATCGCCTTTTAAGCAATACACTTCACCTGCTTTAGCATTTCTGCCCATTTCATAGCCCAATTTTCTTGTTTCATCCTCTGAATATACATCTATTATCATATTTACACCTCTTGCCTGTGCAGATTTATATAAACATTTAATTAACATTATAATAAATATACCATAAAACAATACATTTATCAAATAAAATTACAGTATAAATACTGTTTGTTTAATATAGCTATTCAGCCTGTTTACAACTTTGTTCTAAAATTAGGTTTAATATCTGCAAAACATTTAAACAAAAATTTAGGGCACTTTGTAAGTGCCCTAAACAAAAATTGTATAAAATTAGTCTTCATTCATTTCAATATGAACAGGCTTTAATTCCCAAATTTCATCAGCATATTCCTTAATAGTTCTGTCTGATGAGAATTTGCCGCTGTGAGCAGTATTTAAAATAGCCATTTTAGCCCACTTTTCTTCATCTCTGTATGCCTCATCAGCTTTTTTCTGAGCTTCAGCATAGGATTCAAAATCTTTAAGAACAAAGTATTCATCAGCTCTTGAACCATTATACCCATTAAGCAATGAATCGTAAATCTCTCTGAATAATTCTGTATCCTCATCCAAAGTACCATTTATAAGCATATTTAAAACAGCTCTTACATCGGAATTCATATTGTAAATATCCCAAGGGTTGTAGTTATTATTGGAATATTCAGCTATAACTTCATCTGCTTTCATACCAAATATAAATATATTATCCTCGCCAACTTCTTCAAGTATTTCAACATTGGCACCGTCAAGTGTACCCATAGTTACAGCACCGTTAAGCATAAACTTCATATTTCCTGTACCTGATGCCTCTTTGGATGCTGTTGAAATCTGCTCTGAAATATCTGCAGCAGGAATAAGTTTTTCAGCCAGACTTACTCTGTAATTTTCAGCAAATACAACCTTTATCTTGCCCTCAATTGATTCATCATTATTTATAAGCTTAGCTACAGAATTTATAAGTTTAATTATCAACTTAGCTCTTCTGTACCCGGCAGCAGCTTTTGCACCAAATATAAATGTTCTTGGTACCATATCCATACCCGGATTAACCTTTAACTTATTGTAAAGGCTCATAACATGAAGAATATTTAAAAGTTGTCTTTTATACTCATGAAGTCTCTTGACCTGAATATCATAAATAGAATCCGGATTTATTTCAATACCCATTGTAGCTTTGAAATAATCGGCTAACGCAGTTTTATTTGCTTTTTTAATAGCCATAAACTTCTTTCTGAAATCAGCGTCATCAGCCAAAGGCACAAGCTTTTCAAGCTGTGACAAATCTTTATAAAAGCCATCGCCTGTATTTTCTGAAATCAAGTTTGCCAACTCAGGATTGGCGTGACCAAGCCATCTTCTCTGTGTGATACCATTAGTTTTGTTGTTAAACTTCTCAGGATAGATTTCATAGAAATCCTTTAGCTCCTGATTTTTAAGAATTTCTGTATGGAGTGCCGCAACACCGTTTACAGAATGACTTCCTACAATTGCAAGCCAGGCCATTCTTATTTGACCGTCTGCAACAACAGCCATTTTTCTTATTTTTTCAGCATCACTTCCGTATTTCTTAATAAGGAATTCACAAAATCTTCTGTTAATTTCTTCAACTATCATATATATTCTAGGCAATAATCTTGAGAAAAGCTCAATTGGCCATTTTTCAAGAGCCTCAGACATTATGGTATGATTTGTATAAGCACAGCACTTTTTAGTAATTTCCCACGCATTATCCCAAGGGACATCATACTCATCTACAAGAAGTCTCATAAGTTCTGCAACAGCAATACTTGGGTGAGTATCATTAAGCTGAAATGCATATTTTTCAGGAAGTAATGAAAAATCATTGCCAAATTTCTGAACAAACTTGTTCATTATTCTCTGCAATGTTGCTGATACAAAGAAATACTGCTGTCTTAATCTTAATTCTTTGCCTGCATAATGCTCATCAGCAGGGTAAAGTACTTCTGTAAGTGTCTTTGCAAGGTTTTCTTCTTCAACAGCCTTATTGTAGTTGCCTTCATTAAAACTCTTAAGATCAAATTTATTTTTAGCTTCTGCATCCCAAAGCCTTAATGTGTTTACAGTATTATTATCATATCCGACAACAGGATAATCATAAGGAATAGCAATTACAGACTGATAATTTTCCTGTTTGAACTTATACTGTCCGTCCTCCTGCTTAACAGCCTTTACATTACCGCCAAATTTAACTTCAACCGCATATTCAGGTCTTTTTACACCCCACATATCACCGTCCTGAAGCCAGTTGTCAGGCACTTCAATCTGGTAACCGTTTTCAATTCTCTGTTCAAATATACCATAGTGATACCTTATTCCACAGCCGTATGCAGGCAGTTCAAGAGTAGAAAGAGAATCTAAGAAACATGCTGCAAGACGTCCTAAGCCTCCATTTCCAAGCCCCGGATCTTTTTCAACTTCTTCAAGCATATTGTAATCAATGTCAAGTTCATCAAGAACTTCTTTGACATCATTAAGCATTGTCATATTGAGTATAGCATTGCCTAAAAATCTTCCCATTAAAAATTCCATTGAAAGATAGCATACTATCTTACAGCCTGTTTTATCATAAGTTTCATGAGTTTTAAGCCACTTGTCAGTTACATAATCTCTTATAGTGAACACAAGGGCCTCATAGAGCTGTTCTTTTGTTGCCGTTTCAATTGACTTACGCGATAATGTTTTTACATTGGCAGCAAGTTTTTTCTTGAATTCTTCCTTGTTAATACGCATTAAAACATCTCCTTTATTTGAGTTTATTCCTCAGTACCGGCTTTTAACTTTTCAGCCTGTTCTGTTGTTATAAGTGCATCCATAATTTCATCTAAATCACCGTCTATTATTGAATCTAATCTGTGGAGAGTTAAGCCTATTCTGTGATCTGTCACTCTGCCCTGAGGATAATTGTAAGTTCTTATTCTTTCATTTCTGTTTCCCCGTCCAATCTGGCTCTTTCTTTCAGATGCAATTTCCTCATGTTGTTTTTGCTGTTCCAAATCATAAAGTCTGCTCATCAACACCTTTAAAGCCTTTTCTTTATTTTTAATCTGACTTTTTTCATCCTGACATGAAATAACTATACCTGTAGGCATATGTGTAAGTCTTACTGCAGAATCGGTAGTATTAACACACTGACCGCCGTTGCCTGAAGCTCTGAAAACATCAAATCTACAATCGTTCATATTAAGTTTTACATCTACAGCCTCAACTTCCGGCAGCACAGCAACAGATGCTGTTGATGTGTGTATTCTGCCGCTGGATTCGGTGGCAGGAATTCTCTGTACTCTGTGTACACCGCTTTCGTACTTTAATCTGGAATAAGCACCCTGTCCGTTTATCATAAATGAAATTTCTCTGAAACCTCCGGCCTCACATTCATTTACACTCATTATTTCAGTTTTCCAGCGTCTTCTTTCCGCATATCTGGAATACATTCTGAATAAATCGCCTGCAAATATATTGGCTTCATCACCGCCTGCACCGCCTCTTATTTCAACAATTACGTTTTTATCATCATTAGGGTCTTTAGGCAGCATAAGAATTTTAAGTTCTTCCTTTAGCTCTTCAAGCCTCTTTCTTCCTTCTGAAAATTCTTCTTTAGCCAGTGCTCTCATTTCTTCGTCTGTATCATCAAGCATTTCTTTTGCTTCTTCTACAGCCGCCTCTGTATCATTGTATTCCCTGAACTTTTCAACAATAGGAGCAATATCACTATGTTCTTTCATAAGCTTTCTCCACTCTTCATTGTTGCTTATTACTTCAGGATCGTTTATCTTATCCGAAAGATCTATATATCTCTTTTCAATATCAGCTAATCTTTCCAGCATATTATATTAACCTCCGTAATCTATACTCGTATTTTAACACATTTTGTAACCAATTACAACCCTGTCAAGTCCTGCCAAGTCCTTTTTTATGCTCACCCGTTCAAACATATTTCCATCTAAAAGACCGCATACAGTTCTGCCTTGGTTATAACCGATTTCAAATATTAAGCTTCCGTTTTTATTTAAAAATTCACTGCATCTGCCTGAAATTTTTCTATAAAAATCAAGACCGTCTATTCCTCCATCAAGAGCAGATAAAGGTTCATAATCCTTTACACCTGGATCCAGAGTTTTTATAATGTCTTTTTCAATATACGGAGGATTTGACACAATTAAGTCAAACCTGCCGGTTACTTCAGCAAATAAATCACTTTCTATAAATTTTACATTCACGCCGTTTTTTTCAGCATTTTCCTTAGCTATTGTTAATGCTCTTTGTGAAATATCAACTGCTGTAACCTTTGTATCTGTAAACTTTGCTATACTTACAGCTATTGCACCTGAACCGGTTCCAATATCAAGAACAGTCTTGTAACCTTTATCCTTTATAAGCCTTAAAGCCTCCTCTGCCAATATTTCAGTATCCCCTCTTGGTATTAATGTATGCTCATTTACTTTAAATTCAAGCCCCATAAATTCACATACACCTAAAATATACTGCATAGGCATTCTCTTTATTCTCTTAGCACACATTTCATTTATTTTACAAATTTCAGTTTCAGACAGTATTTTGTCAGGGTATGTCAGAATTTGCACTCTTGTCATACCTGTTCCTTTTCCAACTATTAGCTGTGCATCAAGGAATGGTGTATCTATATCTGCACCTGCAAGTTTATTTTTAATTTGACTTACAGCCTCTGCTATTGTCATCTTCAGGTTCCTCCTCTAACACAGCTTTAAGAGAGGCAATTGCAACCTCAATCATACTGTCGTCAGGTTCCTTTGTAGTTATGAGCTGTGTTGCAATACCCGGAAAACTTACAATGTTTACAAGTAAATTATCATGTCGTCCTGCCCATCTTATAACTTCATAAGAAATACCTGCTATAATAGGTATCAAAACAATTCTTGACACAATTCTGAGCCAAAATACATTTGTATTTATAAATAAAAAAACTATAATACTGATAATAAGTACAATCACGAGAAAACTTGTACCGCATCTTTTGTGAAAACGAATACTGTTTCTTACATTTTCAACTGTAAGTTCCATATCACTTTCAAAGCAATTTATGGTCTTATGTTCAGCACCGTGGTACATAAACACTCTCTTAATATCTTTCATTTGTGAAACTAAAATCATATAACCCAAAAATAATGCCACTTTAATTATACTTTCAAAGACACCTCTTGCAGCCGTACTGGTACCCAAAGCTTTGGAAAGCCAGCCGCCAAGTACAGTAGGCAATACCATAAACAGTCCTATACAAAGACAAATTGATACAAATACACTGAAATAAATCAAATAATCAGCTAACTTATCGCCAAACTTATTTTCAAGCCACATTTCAAATTTACTTTCCTTGTCATATTCAATATCATCAAGTCCTGCCAATTCTGCGGACTTCATAGTTACTTTCATACCTGTAACTAAGGAATCAACGAAGGCTACCATACCTCTTATTATAGGCAGTCCCCATATAAAGCATTTTTCCTTTGCAGGCTTAATAAAATTTTTTACTGTTTTTATACTTTTATCAGGTGTTCTTACAGATAATGAGTACATTTTCTTACCTCTCATCATAACACCTTCTATAACAGCCTGACCGCCTATGCCCTTTCCTAAATTACAACTCTTCTTATTATTCATATATACCTCCGATTTACCTGTATAAACCTAAATTTAAGCTTTCTGTAGCATTACTTAGTTTTGAATTAATTTCATTTGCCCTATCATATATTTCTTTTATTTCTGCAGAAGCTTCTTCATAGCTTAAATTTTCATCAAGCATAATGTCAACTAAGTCACACAGCTCAATGCTTACTTTTACCGCTTCTAACGCCAGTTTGTGAAATTCCTCATATTCTTTAGGCGGAATTATCTGGGACATATTTTCATAGACATCTTCAAGATTTTCTCTTGCTACAGCCGTTTCTTTTTCTAATATCTCAATTTTTTTATTATAGTTTTCATCTGTAAGCGAATTTAAAGTTTTAAATAAAACATTTGCCTTATCAAGTTTTGAAATGACCTTATTATATTCCGTAACGTATTCATTTACGCTGTAAGTAATCTTTTCCTTTTGGCTGCTGTTTATGTAAATAGCTTTTGTCGGTGGATCCCACGTTACTGTGGCTCCTGTACACTCAGCAACAGCTCTTAAAGGTATCATAAGCGAATTATTAATAATCTGTGCAGGAACATCAAGCATATACGACTGATCATTTACCTGCATTCCTTTATGACCGCTCCTCATAGTAATTTTCTGCATATCATTGTATATTAAGCAGGATTTTGTTTTAGCATCCCAACTTACTGTATACCCCATTTTTTCAAAAATTCCTCTTAAAGGTATAAGAGTTCTTCTTTCAACAATTGTTGGCTCCTGTGCTGAAAACTTAATAAGTTCACCATTTAAAAAAACATTTATTTTTTGCTTTGCTTCATCAGCCATTGATACAACTGAAAAATGTGTTGTAAAAAGACATACAGCCAAACATATATATGTTAATTTTTTTCTCATATAATCACTCCTTATCGAATTATTTTAACATAAAATCATATTTTATTCAACATATATTTAATTACTCTGCACAACAAGTATGAGATAATTAATTATTACTTAAATTTCCCTTTATATCTGTTTCAAAGCAAATAACTTGTAATTCTTATTATATAATTTATCTTAGAAAATGAAAACTTTCTCACAATTTCCTAAAAAAAATTACTTATTCGTCAGTCAAGATTGTTACATTACTTGAAGCACAAGTCAGCTTAGAAAATATAACTACCAAAATAAAGTTCCAATCATTTTTATTAAAAACATCTTTTTTTTAATACGCATATTACTGCATGCAAAACAGCATAATACTTCAATTTATGTTTTAGCAATATCGTATATTATCCATAAAAAAATATACTGCCAGTTTAATCAGTTGTATACTTATATGTATATAACCTTATATTATATTGATATATA
>CAJKOJ010000029.1 GCA_905201505.1 uncultured Eubacteriales bacterium
TATAATATCTACAATTAAAAATTGCAACAAAATAAATGGCGATTTTTATTAAAAAATAATGAAAATCTGCTTTAAAAAACAGAAGACTACTTCAGTCTTCTGTTTTTCACACAATTATTGTTTTATATTATACATTAGCACTTTATAATGCAGAATTTACACTAAAGCAATATGTCAAATATCCACCTGACAAATCATCATAAACACCGACATTATCCTCTATAATCCATTTGCCGTCCTGCTTAACAAAATCAAAACTTGTATCCTTTTCATAGGGCTCAGCATTTTTAAGTTCTTCATCCAAAATATTTTCAAGTGCATCACCTAATTGATCAGATGTTAGTGTTTCTGCATTTTCTTTGCAAAAATCAGCATACTCATCAACTACATTTGTAAGCAGTTTCTGAAAATTGATTGTAACAATATGTGCCTTTACATACGCTGATTTTCCATCTCTTGACCCACCTGTAATTTCAAAATTTAAATGCTCTGACATAGCATTAAAAAGCTTTTGACCTATAGCAGAATTCTCATCATATGTTCCTGCTAAGTATGGGTCCTTATAAACAGTCATATTATACATACTTTCAAAGTCTTTTTCTTTAAAATAATTAACAAACTGATTAGTCTGATCTATACATTCTTCAGGTGCCTTATCTTCTTTGCATGCTGTAACTAACAGCAATACAGCTAATATTATTAAAAATAATTTTTTCATATTTCCTCCTGATTATTTAATTATTAAATTTATTATAACATACATAATCACAAAAATAAATATCTTTCATAATATTACATTAGAGGGGGAATAAAAAATAGGAGGTATTATGATGGGAATATTTGACTTTGACAATAATTGCGTTGCTGGAACTAACAAGGTAAAAGATGAATGTATTATTGCCTTAAAGGTATACGATGCATGCAGACAGCAGGATTGTCTTGAGGGCGGTATAATTGGTCCTGCAAGAGCAGCTGTAAACGGCACATTCTGCTCTGATATTACACTTGAGCAGGGTGAAATTATTACTCCGCCTGAAAATGCAGCAGCTGTTACAGTAAAAAAATTCCGCATTGAAAGAGTTCTTGTAGTAAGCAAGGAACCAAGTCCATTCAGAGTTGGATACTGGGATATAGACTTAAAATATGTATTTGCTTATGAACTGGTATTCAGAAATGTAAACGGCGGCGTTCTCTGTACAATTCCTGCACAGAGTGTGTTCAACAAGAAGGTAACACTTTTTGGCTCCGTAACTACAGAGTCATTGGTTTCAACTGATTTATTCTCTTCAAACGGCAACAGCTTTGACACAAACGCTCAGCCATTTGTATTAGTAGAATCTAAGGCAGTATCACTTTCTGCTGAACTTGTATTTAACAATTGCTGCTGCTGTAATGATGGTGCAGACAATGCTGACCATGTAAACGTAACAATTGGACTTTTCACAATTATTAAGCTTTTCAGACTTGTTAATCTTTCAGTTGAGTCAAAGGGCTTCTGTATTCCTAAGGAATGTGAGGATGTATCAAATATCAATCCATGTGACTTCTTTGATAGTTTAGACTTCCCAATGGATATATTTGCTCCTCCTCAGAAGAAGGAATTTTTAGCAGGTATAAGCGGTAATATTCCTGCAGAAGTAAGTAATGACAGAGACAAAGACAAAAACTGCGGTTGTGGCTGTGGCTGTGGTTGCGGCTGCAGATAACCTCTGTTCATTGTTAGAATTTAAAATAAAAAGTCCCCGGATTTTTCCGGGGATTATTATTGTCTTTCTTTTCCGCAGTTACTGCAAAATTTGCCTGTATTTTCCTGACCACACTGGCACTTCCAGTTGTCATTTATTGGTTTTGCCTTTCCACAATTACTGCAAAACTTACCTGTATTTTCTGCACCACACTCACACTTCCAGTTATTATTCGGTTTTGCCTTTCCGCAGTTACTGCAAAACTTACCTGTATTTTCTGCACCACACTCGCATTTCCAGATATTATCTTCCCTTTTTACTTCTTTCATATTAAAAAGTTGCTGAGCATTAGCTCCTCCCGCATTCTGTGCCATTCCCATACCAAAAAATCCTGCCATAACACCATTTGGATTGCCTGCAGCTGTCTGCATTGCCTCTGATTGTGCACCTACCAACTGAGCTGCTGCCATATTAGGATTTCTGAAAACAGCATTTTTCTGCAGTTCCTTAATCATCTTTTCATCTTCTTCAGTAGCCGTAACTGAGGAAACGCCAAAAGAAAATACTTCAACTCCTCTTTTTTCTTTCCAGCTATCAGACAAAACATCATTTAAGGCATCTGCTATTTCAGAAGTATGTGCAGGAAGTGCACTATATCTTATCCCCATTTCGCTTAACCTGGCAAATGCAGGCTGTAACGCTGTCAAAAGTTCAGTCTTTAGCTGACTATCTATATTTTCCCTGCTGTAATCATACTCAATATTACCGCAAACATTCGTATAAAAAAGCATAGGGTCAGTTATTTTATATGAATACTCGCCATAACAACGTATAGTTATATCTATATCAAGACCAATATTTTTGTCCACTATTCTAAATGGTACAGGATTTGGTGTACCATACTTATTTCCCATAATTTCCTTTGTATTGAAAAAATAAATTCTTTGGTCCTTTGCTGTATTTCCGCCGAAGGTAAATCTTTTGCCTATCTGATTAAATGTTTTTGGTATGCTTTCACCCAAGTCACCGTAAAATATACTCGGTTCAGTTGAATTGTCATATATAAATTCACCTGTTTCTGCACAAAGTTCAACAACCTTTCCCTGTTCAACAATAATCATACATTGACCATCATTAATAGCAATTATTGAACCATTTGAAATAATATTTTCACTTGACTTTACATTAGAATCCTTTTTTGAGCGTCTTTTCTGACCTTTCGTTGCCAAAATATCCGAAGGCATTGAATCACAGTAAAAATATTCTCTCCATGTATCAGCAAGTACACTTGATAAAGCACCCGCTCCCGCTTTAATTAAACCCATAATTACAACCCCTTTTTAAACTATACAACAGTTAAAAACTTTTTTAAAATAACAGAAGAAATAAACCAATATACCAAAATTGCCAAAATATTAATTACTGTCAATTTTGCCATTGCCTGAATACAAAAGCTGACTATTTCACTTGTAGCTATACCTGACGGTGCAATAACTCCAAGCATTGATGCAACCTTATACTCTAAGAAAAGACTGACAACAAACAAAACGGCAAAAGAAATAAGTATAATAAAGTTTCTAAATACACCAAACATCTGACCTATCATCTGAGACACAAAACAAAGAGATACAAATGATGTTATACCTGTCACAAAATAAAAACCTACAGATGTTATAAGCCCTACAAGACTTATATCAACCTGATTATTTGCTCCTATTTCCACAACAGATTTCGCAAAACTTTCAAAATATTCTGTACCTACCATTACAATACATATAACACCAATAGCCATAAGTACAAGTATAATACTCCAAATTAATGAAGTAATTATTTTACTTAATATAATCTGCCAACTTGCAACCGGAAGCATATTGGTAAGCTGCCCCTGGGATGACAATATATTTTCATCAAACCATTGTGCCTGATACACTATTATTATAAGTGTAACAAGTACAGTAAAAGCCCCTAAAAATCCTGCTGCCACTACACTAATTACATATCCATATATGAAATTAATATCTGTAAAAAAAGATATAAATGCATTACTGCATAAAAAACGAACTATTACAGCTAAAACAGCAATAATTATTAAATAATACCAGCTTCTTTTTATTGTTGCTTTCATATCATAATACAATAAATTAAGCATGCTTAAATACCTCCTTATAAGCATCATTTAACAATTTGTTGCCAAATTCAGCTTCAAAAGAATCTGCATCATAAAATTCTTTAGCAATTGCACCGTGTTTTAAAAACACAACTTTATCAGTAACTTCATCAAGACCTGCTGCAATTTGTGAAAAAAGCAAAACAGCTCCATACTTTCTGCATTTATCAATGATTTTTATAATATCATCTCTGTATTTAGGATCACAATGTACAAGAGGATCATCAAAAATATAAAGACTTGCTTTTCTGCTTGCCGCCATTATTACTTGAACAATAAAAAGGGCAGTAGTTGAAAGATTTTCAAAACGTGTACGCCTTGAAATTTCAAAATATTTAAGAAGCTCATAAGCTTTTTTATAACTAAAATCTTTAAAAAACCTGCTATACATATTCAAAAGCTCAGATACTGTAGTATCATACTTGAAAAAGGGAATATCAGGCTGATAACTTACTATACTGTTTGTTATTCTTCCCGCCTTTACACCCCTTATAGAAATATTCCCTTCCGTAGGATGAATCAATCCTGCGGAAACTTTTGCTAATGTTGATTTTCCGTGACCTTCAGGAGCTATAACAGCCATTAGTTCACCTTTATTAAGAGACAAACTACAGCCTTTTAGCACAGCTTTTGATGCAAATTTTTTAGTAACACTATTGCATTTTAAAATTGCTTTAACTTTTTTTGCACTTTTCGCCGGTATGCTATTCTCTTTAAAGTTATCTTTTTTATTCAGCACTTTTGTTTTTTCTTCCGGAGTCATCTACTTTCCTCCCTGTAAGTAAAGTCTTATATAAACCTATATATTCAATAGTTTGTAGTTAAACTATTATACTACATATAAATATAATACAACATATATTTACAAAATGCAAGTTTTTTAAATTATAGGCATATAACCATAACGAACCTCCAATTAGCCTTTAACAACAATTTTATACATACTTTACCTAAATATGTTGAATAGTTATAATTTTTATGTTATATTTATAATAAGCATAAAAACATAAAATATAAGGGTGTGATTAATATGAGAAAAATTGAAGCAGTAATATTAGATTGGTCCGGAACAATTGTTGACTATGGTTGTATGGCAGCAGAAGAAAATTACAGAGAAATATTTGAAGAATTCGGTATAAACCTTACCACAATCGAAATTAGAGCAAAAATGGGTATAGAAAAAATAGATCACATCCGATCCATACTTGAAAGTGACAGAGTATCAAAACTTTGGTTTGAAAATACCGGTATGGAGCCTAACGAAGGTGATGTCAGAGAATTAAACAGGCGGTTTGAGGCAAATATTTTTGAAAAAGTAAAAAAGTACTCAGAGCCAAAAGAATATGTTAAACAAACACTTGAAATATTAAGAGAACCCGGTATAAGAATAGGATCAACCACAAGCTATTCATCAGAAGTTATGGAGTTTTTAACTAAAATAGTTGCTGAAAAAGGTATTAAAGTTGACTGTTGGATAAACTCTGAGCAAGTTAAAGGGCAGGGGCGTCCTAATCCATTTATGATCTTTAAAAATATGGAAAAAATGGGCGTAGGTTCTGTACGCAATGTTATAAAAGTCGGAGATACTATAAATGATATAAAAGAAGGAATAAATGCAGGTGTAACTACTGTTGGAGTAATTGACGGCAGTTCCGAAATGGGTTTGTCACTATCAGAATTTGAATCCTTAAGTGACAAAGACAAACATACTGTAAGAGAAAAAGTTTATGACAAATTTAAAAATGCAGGTGCAAACTATATTATTAACAATTTCAGTACTCTCCCATACATTGTTGCACAAATAGAAAATAAAAAGAAATGTTGACTAATCTCTTTCATATTTGTATAATTAAATCAATAAGTTTAAGGTGGGATTAGCAATGAAGCAAATTAAGTTAAATGCAAGAGCAAAAATAAATATTACACTTGATGTTTTAAGAAAAAGAGATGACGGTTATCATGATTTGTCAATGATTATGCAGACTGTTAATTTATGCGATAATCTTATAATAAAAACAAATGAAAGTAAAACTATTAATATGACATCAAACTACAGCTGGCTTCCTTGCGACGAAAGAAACTTAGTATACAAAGCAGCAGCTTTGATGAAGGAAAAATATGACATAAAAGACGGAATAACAATTCATCTTGAAAAAAACATTCCTGTTGCAGCGGGTATGGCAGGCGGAAGCAGTGATTGTGCAGCAACCCTTGTAGGAATTAGAAACTTGTTTAAAATAAAAGCTGATGACAGTGAATTAATGGCTTTAGGTAAAAATTTAGGAGCAGATGTACCCTATTGTATTTTAAGAGGAACAGCATTAGCAGAAGGTATTGGTGAAAAATTAACTCAGCTTCCGCCGTTTCCCAACAGTATTTTGCTTATAGCTAAACCGCCTGTTAATGTATCTACAGCTACTGTATTTGGCAGCTTTGACTTAAATAAAGTAGACAAACATCCTGACAATCAGAAAATGATTGAACTTATAAAAAACAAGGATTTAAAAGGGATATGTAACAATATGTGTAATGTTCTTGAAACTGTTACTATTAAAAATTACCCTATAATAGATACAATAAAAAAATCTATGCTTGAATGCGGTGCAATAGGTTCTTTAATGAGCGGCAGCGGTCCTACAGTTTTTGGTTTTTATGAAAACTATGATGCAGCTTTAAAATCCTTAAAATATATAAGAACAAAACACCATATAAGAGAAATATATATTACCACTGTTTTTAATACAAGTATATAAAACTAAAAGTTTCTGCATAATTTGCAGGAACTTTTTTTATAAATAATATTTACAGCTCTATAATAAAGTAAAAGTGCTAAAGTGAAATGTTTATAGATATAAAAATTTTTAAAATGTATAATTAGAATTCTACATTTTTTTATAACAATAACCTACAGATAAAAATTATGTAGGTTACTGTGTTTTTATTATATTGTTATAATCCTAACTATCGACAAAGAACCACAAAAAAAAGACTCCGGAAAATCCGGAGCCTTTATCTTTTAAAAAAACATCAAGTTTTTATCTATTATAGTATGCAGTCTTAGTATCAGCGTCCCAATCTACATCAGCACCTAATACCTCACCAATAGTTCTGAATGGCACAAACATTCTGCTATCTTCAATTTCAGCTACAACACCATACTTCATTGATGTTTCAACACCATTAATTACAACAATATTACTTCCAGCTGTAAATACAACTGTAGTATCATTTTTCTTAATGGTAGCTTGCTTGTTAACAGCGTCCCATGTTACCATATCACTTGTATCAGCCTTTTCAACATCTCCGCCTGCAATAGCAATAGCTACAAATCTCAATGGAACTAATGTTGAATTAGATGATGACTGAATATATGGTGCAACATCCATAGTATGTGTTTTACCATCAACAACTATATCCTTGCTTCCGATAACAACTTCTACTGAAGGAAGTTCATCAATTGTTGTCTTCTCAGAATTTTCACTCTCTGTTGTTTCTTCAGATGCTGCTTCTGTTGTTGCAGTATAGTTGCTTACCTTAACACTTGAAGCTCCTGCACCTCCGGAATAATGATTAACTTTCTGAGTAGTAACCTCTGTTGTTTCCTCTGTCACAACAGCAGTAGTAGCCTCTGTTGCCTTTTCTGTTGTTGTCTCAGAAGTTGTTCCTTCTGTTACCTTTTCTGTTGTTGTCTCAGAAGTTGTTCCTTCTGTTACCTTTTCTGTTGTTGATTCAGAAGTTGTTCCTTCTGTTGTCTTTTCTGTTGTTGATTCAGAAGTTGTTCCTTCTGTTGTAGAACTTGAAGATGACTCCTCAAATGTATAAGTATTGCTTATTACACTTGATGGTGTTGATGCAATATTTAAATCAGATGATACTGCATTTATAACATTTACATTTACACCAAGAGCAGTTCCGTTAACATCACCCTTAATATCATAAGTTACTGTAAATAAAGTGCCCTCGTCTGTAAACTTAGGTAAAGAACCATCACCTGCTGAAGAGAAATCCTTGTCAAATATACAATAAGAAACCTTTACTTTACCTAACTCAGCCTGTGTCTTAACACCGTCTGCTCCCTGGAAATTAGTATTTCCTGCAGCAGGTACATCTGTGAACTGACTTACAATATTATCAGCATTTGAAGCATATACCTTTGAACTGTTTCCAAGAGCGTCTATAGAATCTATAGCAATATCTCCATTTTCAGCATTTACAGGTCTTAATACATTGCTGTCAAATGTTAAATACATTGTATAGTTATTAAATCCTGCTGTATTTTTAGCAATCTTATATGCTACTGTTATCTGAGAATCTGTCTTACTTACAACATCAGGTGTTATTTCAATTACACCATCTTTATTTACATTTTCTGTTGTTGTCTCAGTTGTTGCTTCTGTTGTTGTTTCTGTTGTTATTTCAGTAGAATTAATATCTTTTATAACATTATTAATATACTCATCCCAGTATGCACAAGGAACATTTGCATCAAATACATTACTGCTGTTTCTTCCGTAACCTGTAAATACACCACTGTTATTTACAATAAATTCAGGATTACCCTTATCATCTGTAATATACATAGAATTAGGAGTAACAACAGCATTAGCTAAACCTAAAGAAGAATTCTGAAGCATCTTAGCTAAATCAGCAGCAATTGCAAAACCACCTAACTTAGAATGGTGTGTCTTTTCTCCTGCAGCAAATAATCTATAAGCAAGATCAGATGAACCATTATTTCCATCAACCTTATAAGCATTTTCATACATATTCTTTGTCCATGTATAAAGGTCGATACACTCAACATTATTTTCTTCTGCAATCTGCTTAGTTGCAATTACATATTCATCATTATCACCATGATGAGATTTAATTGTACCATCAGCATTAAAGTACATTCTTGATACCGGTGTAACCATTACAGGAGTAGCACCAACAGCCTTTGCTGCGTCAATGTACTGCTGTAAGTAATACTTAAATGTACCGTCTAAAGCACCCTCTGTTGAAGGAGCAGTAGATGGGAATACACCATTTGCATCAGGAGTACCAACAGGAACATACCTGTCAGCATATGAAGCAGAACTATCATTATGACCAAACTGAATAAATAAATAGTCACCTGCTACCATCTGCTCTTTAATTTTATCTAAGTATTTATCATTACCGCTTGTTGTTCCGTCTATAAATGTTCTGGAGCTTCTTCCGCCCTGAGCATAATCCATAACCTCATAGTTATCATTTAAGAAATAGCCTAAGTACTCACCCCATGAACCTTCAGGTCTGTTTGCACCTGAATTGTTAATTGCACCAGCTGAATAATCCTTAACAGTTGAATCACCTGCCAAGAATACTACAGCTTTACCGCTAGGTCTGTCAGTATCAATAGAACCTGAGCCTAATGTAATTTCCTTTTCAGTAATAATTGATACAGCTTTTCCAACATTACCCATAATTGTACAAGGAGTAACAGTTGCCTTTAAGAACTTGCCGATCATATCGTTGTTAAGTTTAATACCATTATTAGCTGCTGCTGTTGTAGATTTAACAACTGTTTCTACACCATTGCCATCAACCAAAGAATAAACTATCTTAGATGCATCATTTGCATCATTTGCACCTAATGAATATTTAACTGTAAATGTATTTCCTGTAGCAGGAAGCAATACATCACCATCTGTAGAAAAATATGGAGCAGTTACAAACTCAACAGGTAAACTGTCTTCAACATAATATGTAGGAATCCAGCCATTAAAATATGCTTTTGCATTAATAGCAGCTGCATCTGTGTCATTCATAACAGTACCTGTGATTCTCTTTGAAGTATCAACAGGAGTGCCCTCTGCAGTCATAGTTCCATATTCCTTAAATTTAGCAGCTTCCGGAGCAACACCTGACATAGATGTCCAGCCTTCAGCTGTAATTGCATTACTGTTTTCAAGAGTTGTATTTAAGAATGTAATATCTGCATTTGCATCCCAAGGTCTGCCAAAATATCCTGCTGTATGTTCCATTCCTTCTTTGTTAGTTATTGTACAAGCTCTGAATAAATAACCCATATATCCAGCAGCATTATTTGATCTGCCGGCAGTTATATAACCACCCATAGCAACATCACTGTAACCGCAGAATCTTAATTCACAGCCGTCAAATACAGCATTGCCTGAACCAAAGATGTAGTCAGTATTACCTTCTATCATACAGTTCTTATAATATGTATGTGTATTGTCTCCCATATATAGGGTATCCTGAGAACCAATAAAGCTACAGTTTTTAAACTCTACATTATCAGCCTCTACACAAATTGCTGTACTTCTTTCAGTAGCTGCCTTACTTGTAACATCTACAGCATATGTTCTTGCAGGAAGAGCACCTGTTTCTTCTACACCATCAGCAATTTCTTCATCAGTTATATACTTATTAAATGAAGCTTCAAATTTAATATTTTCTGCTTTAAATCCATCTGCACCCTTTTTAACATAAGTGCCAACACCCCATTTATTAGGAGTATTTCTTTCAAACTTATCAAATGCATTTTCTTTATTATAATATCCTGTATTATCTATAGAATAATAATAATATCCAATACCATAATACCATGATAATACTACATCTCCGTTACCTTCAGAAACAAATGTTAAATATGGAGTTGTAACAGAAATCTGTTCTCTGTATGTACCCGGAGCAATATGTATAGTTACTCTTTCAGCTTCAGATGAAGGATTCATAACTTTTGCTGCCTCAAGAGCCTCACCCATTGTTTCAAAATTATTTACCTGACCTTCACAGCCAACATAAATATCTCTAACACTAGTATCAACTGTAGGAGGTACAGGATTTACAGGAACAAATAAAATATCCTTTGTAACGTTCTTACCATTTACTACAATATGACCTGAAGTCTTGAATCCATCAGCCATAGCCTGTACTTCATAAGAACCATCCCTTAAAATTACAGTATAACTGTCACCGCTTACTGCACCGCCGTATGAATAATTATCATCAACATTTACAAAAGCTATACTTTTTACATCAGCACCACCGACTATTTTACCTGTTACAGTATAAGTAGCCTTCATAGATACTGTAATATCCTGTGTTATATCACCATTACCGCTTATTGTTCCATTTGCAGTAACTTCATAATCATTAACACCTGAAAGCACAGCTGTATAAACAACATCAGGTTCAAGAGTTGCACTGTAAGTTAAATCAGCTGTAACATTTGCAACAACCTTTTCAGCTGTTGAACCTTCTTCAGGAATAAATGTAAGAACTAACTTACTTACATCATACTTTTCATCAAAACCTATAAGCTTACCTTTAGCTGTATAAGTTTCTTTAACTTCTACAACTGCTGTAGCAGTTTTTCCGCCTGTCTTTAAATCATCTACAGTTACATCTATTGTCTTTGTATCTGATGTAAATCCAAAGCCTACAGCTCCTTTTAAAATTGCTGTATATGTATATCCTGGAGTTAATTTTGCTGTTACAGTTGTACCTGAAACAGTTCCATCAATTGTATCTTCAGTAGTGTTGTTTTTAAACTGAACAGCATAATTATCAACATTTAATCCTGCAACATCAACATTAACTGTTACGTCAACAGGTGGAGTTTTTACTATTCTGTTTACAATAGGCTTTCCGCCTGCAGCACTAAACCAAACTTTATATGAGCCATCATACTTAGCAATAAATTTAGCTATATTACAAGCACCGCCCTCAAATACTATTTCATCATTCTGAGTTCCATCACTTCCTAAATAAGTGAACTCAACCATAGCATCAGAAGAATTTGAACAACCTGTATATACCTTGATTTCAGAACCTGCAGCCACATTATCAATCTGCATAAGTCTTCTGTTATCTCCGCCTGTACCGTTTGCATACCACATACCGTTTGCAGTATAGCCATCATCATAAGCTGTAATTGCTTTTGCATTTGCACCATAGCTTCTGATACCTGTTGAACTTGTTCCATCTGCACTAATCAAATAAAACATACGGTCATTTGAATTAGTAGTCAATGTTAAACCACCATCTAAAGCAAATGTTCCGCCTTTTAAGAATTTACCCTGATTTCCGCTGGCAGCATCACCAACTTCAGTCCATCCGTCTAAAAATTCAGTAGAAATATAATTAGTATAAAGGCTTGTATCGCTTTCCTCTACACCACCAAAATCCCATACACTTATAGGACCATTACCACTTGATGCCAAATTAATGCTTTCTCCTGATATTACAGCATCAGCTGCACTACCCGAAACAACATCATCAGCATCATTGAATCCTGAACCTGCATTAGCCACTATTAAATTAGTACACATTGCTGATACTAACATAACAAATGACAAAACACGGCTCAATGTTCTTTTTGAGCTAATTTTCATATGCTTTCCTCCTTCTGTTTCTCTAAAACATTATATCCCTATGCTTGATTATATCTTATTTAATTGATAAAATCAACGAATAAAAGAATATTGAGAAAAATTTAGCAACATACACAAAATAAGCCACTGTTTTTTGTAAAAAAAATAAAAAAACTCTTAAATATTTATTAAAAAAAGGAAACGGCTTACACCGTTTCCTTAAAGAAAAAAACAAAGAAAAGATTTTATATTTCAGGTTCAATAAGACCATAAGCTCCATCTTTACGCTTATATACAACATTTATTTCATCTGTTTGTGCATTTCTGAAAACAAAGAAATTATGACCCATCATATCCATTTCCATACAAGCCTCTTCAGCATCCATAGGCTTAACAAAAAATTTCTTTGATTTTACAATATTTATCTGGTCATCATTATATTCATCCTCATCCAAAGCTATAGCATTTAATTCATCTGCAAAAGCAGGTATTCTCTTAGCTCTGTCATGAAGCTTATTTTTATACTTAACCATTTGTCTTTCAAGGACATCAACAGCCTCATCAACAGCTGCCATAAAATCGTCCTTAGTTACCTCTGCCTTAATAATTCTCTTATTTGGCAAACTTACAGTAACATCAACTTTCTTATCAAGCTTAATTTCTGTTAAAACTATACTAGCCTCAGATTCCTCAGGAAAAAGCTTAGCTATTCTGTTAATTTTGGCAGAAATCTTATTACTAAAATTATCAGTTACCTCAAAATTTTTACCAATAAATGAATAACGCATAATACCAACTCCTTTGTAATAGAGAGAAACTTGTTCTCTTATTATTTATATTCTGCATAAACAATAAAAATCCTTTAAATAATTAGAACTTTTTTATATTTTAAAATAAAAAAGTTTTCAGAAAAATTTCACAAATTTAACAATCCCTCTTGTTATGCCCTTTAAACGTATTTTTTGTTTTTGTGGATAACTTTAATTTGCAATGTAATTTTAGTGGAGAAATATACCTATGTTTTTGTGGATAAGTGGGAAAACTTTGTTAATAACCTATTTATGCAGTTTTTAAAAAGTAATTTCTTTAAATTTTATCCACAATTTATAAAAGTTATACACGGCTTAATTTTTTTTACAATAATGCATATTTCAACATATATGTAATCTTTTTGTAAAATTTGTACAAAAATTATTTCACTAAATACATATTGCTAAAATTTTATTATAATGCCTGCTACAGCTGCCGCAGCTATATAAAATATCGGATGCTTATTAAATTTAACAAAAGCAAAATATAATACTGCCGCAAATAAAATAGACTTCCACTTAAATAAATCTAAAACAACACCGCTTTCTATAAACTGAGGTACATTAAATAGAGCTTCTTTCATTACAAGAAAACCGGCTGCTGCAATAAGACCTATTGAAGCAGGTCTTATACCATAAAATATTTTTTCTATAATAGGACTGTTTTTAAACTTTTGGAAAATAGAAGCAATTATTACAATAATAATAACGGATGGTATAATAAGTCCCAATGTAGAGCATATTCCGCCAAAAATTCCGGCTGTTTTAAAACCTACATAAGTTGACATATTTACACCCATAGGACCGGGTGTAGATTCAGATATTGCTACCATATCCATAAGTTCATGAATTGTAAACCATTCAGGATGATTATATGACAAATTCTGAAGAAACGGAAGTGTTGCAAGTCCGCCGCCTATAGCGAATAATCCTATTTTAAAAAACTCAAATACTAATATTAAATATATCATTTTTTATTTCCTCCCGCTTTTTTATCTTCAATAGTTTTAATTACATAACCAAATACTCCCGCTGAAATTACAATAATTACAGGACTTATGCCCCATAAAGCTGACAATAAAAAAACAACAGCAAATATACCTATACCAAATTTACTTGTAACCGCACTTTTCCATAATTTTATAGTAGCACTTATTATAAGAACACAAACACATATTCTTATACCGCTGAAAGCATAATTAACTATAGGTAAATCTGTTATATACTCAAGTATCGTTGCAAGTATTGATATAATAATAATAGAAGGAGTAACAAAGCCAAGAGTTGCAACAATAGCACCCGGTATCCCTTTTAACTTATGACCTATAAAAGTTGATGTATTCACAGCAATTACACCTGGTGTGCATTGACCTATTGCATAGTAGTCAATTAACTCTTCCCTAGTACACCAGCCCCTGTTCTCCACAAGTTCTCTTTCCA
The DNA here is from genome assembly GCA_905201505.1 of uncultured Eubacteriales bacterium. Lineage (GTDB taxonomy): Bacteria > Bacillota > Clostridia > Lachnospirales > CAG-274 > Gallispira. Next base: position 14,465 of record CAJKOJ010000029.1, read on the forward strand.
GTATAGGAAGCATTGCATAGCCTCCGCCAAAACATACGCTTCCCATTTTTGCAAACAATAAATATAATTCCAATAATGCCTTCAAATTATCCTCTCCCTTGTTAATATTTGGTAATTTAGTATAACACTATATAAAAACAAATGTCAAGTTTTCAGACTTTTATAAAAATATACGTATATATTTATGAGGTGATATAAATGAAAAACAAACTTTCTGACATTCTTTTTGGTGCTATGCTTATTATTATAGGAATTTTATTTTATTTCAGAAACATACTGACTGTAAATACAAGTACATTATTCCTTATAATTACAGGTGTTATTTTCTTTATACTTTATATAGGACAAAATAAAAAATGGTCCTTGGTATTAAGCATTTATTTAATTTATTTTGGTGCTTTAAGTTTATTAAATAACTTTAATTCGCTTTTTTATATTTCGGGGTACAATGAAACACTTATATTTAATAAATTTTTTTATTCCTTAGGCGGATTTTTTTGTTGCCCGGGTATAATTTTTGATATATTATATATAAGAGAGAGAAAACCAAGCCAGCTCACAACTGGGCTTGCTTTTACTGCTGCCGGTATAGCTGTCATATTTGGCATACATTTATTTAACAGTATTCTTATAGGTATAGGTACAAGTCTTATAGCAGATTGTATTCCAGCTCATAAATACAAAAACAATGTTCAAATTATCATTGGTATACTTATAATTATAATAGGATTAAGAGATGTTATACATATATGGAATATAGGTGATTTCTTAATTACTATGATACTTATTATATGCGGCGGCATAATTATAATTAAATCTATATTAAAGGAGAATGGTTAAATGGCTGACAAAATTTTAGGTGAAGTAGGAGAAGTAATAGGAACAGAAGACGATCATCTTGTAGTCAGAATGCAAAGAACAGAAGCTTGTGCTAAATGCCGTGCCTGCACAGCTGGTATGAAAAAAGAAGATATGATTGTAAAAGCTCAGAATCTCTGCAATGCCTCTGTCGGAAATAAAGTAGATATTGTTCTTGACAATGCAGACTTTATGAAAGCCACAATTATAATGTACGGTATACCTTTCATTGCATTTATGATTGGCATATTTGGAGGCTACTACGGTGCTTATAATTTAGGAATAAATAATGGTGAACTTATAGGAATAGCTGCAGGACTAATTCTCGTAGTCATTACATATCTTATTATTCACTCACAGGAAGATAAATTCAAAAAAGGTAATTATGTTCCAAAAGCTATAAAAATTATTGAATAAAAAAAGCCGTCTGTAAATTTACTTTAAAAGATAATTTACGACGGCTTTTTTAATTAATACTTTGTAAAATATTAGAAATTAATTGAATCTACATTATTTACTTTACTGTAAGAAGTCTTTTTAAAACCAAGCTGTACAGAAGAAGTATCTAAATTTGTATTAACATTATTAGAAAATGTAACTATGTTTATTTTAGGATTTTCATAAATCTTTTTATTCATAGCAGTTCACCTCTCTACTTTAAATTAACTTCAACAGGTGCAGAATAATATGTCTTTCCATCAGTTGTTCTACAGAAAGTATATACATAAACTTTGTCTGCTTCTGCTATATCATTAAGAACAGTACCAAAAATATAATTGTCTGCAACGGAATATGTATTTCCGTTATAAGTAGCTCTTTCATATACTATATCAGTTTCATCAGCTACAACACATTGTGCAAGACCTCCCACAACTCCTGTTGTATAATAAAAACCTGCACTTTCAATATTTCCGACAAAATTCTTAGGAACAGCACCAAATATTACTGCCTCACTTTTATCATTGTTTAACTGAGCCTCAGTTTGAATAAATGAAGCATCTGCATAACTTACATCAATAGATTTATACCATAAATTGCTTCTGGTTGGTGTATAAATAGTAACTTTATCTCCCTTATTTACCATTACTGTAAGCTGAATACTCTCACCCTGAACAGCAGTAGTAAGATTAGGTGCATAACTATCATTAACCTTTAATATAATCTTATCTGCATTACTTACAGATGTATTAAATGAAACAGTGCATGACCCTGTTTGCTTTGCTTCAAAAGATATAATATTATTGGCATTTGTTTTTACACCAAACTGCTTATAAGCATCAGTCATAACTATACCTGCAGGATAAACAGTTATACCACTGTAAGGATCGGTTATTTCAGTATCTCCGTAATTCATTGCCTCAAGATACTTTTTATAATCATCATAATATTCCATAAAATCTAATGGGAACTCAAATATAATTCTTGATAAAACAAGATTAGCAATACCACTGTTATCTGTAACAATATCAGTTCCAAGATATATACCCTTGTCACCCTTAGCAGTCACAGTATAATTTTCACCAACAATAAGCTCAATACCGTTTTTCTCATATTCGTCAGCTTTAATAGAAAGTGTTTCTGTTGAACCCTTTAATGTAATTTCTACATTTGTATCATCAGGTTCAATACCGGCTATTTCACCTGTAAACTTAACTTTGACATCCAAAGGCAATTCCTCTTTTACAATTGTTGCCACAGCCATATACAAATTATTAGCAACAGATGCTGCAACATATAAAGTTTCAGGAGTTGTATTTGTTTTTTTATAAACTATCTTACCCGGAACACTTCCGCTTACTACACTATTTTGACACTCTGGATCACTGTATAAACTAATAGTACCATTTCCTGTACCGGCAGTTATATCAATAGTATACATTGCTTTTTCGTTAGCTGCAAATGAAAATACAGGTTTTCCAACTGATGCTTTTGTACCATATTGTGCTTGACTGTTATAATATTGTATACCGTTTTCATATACACTTACATCAAATTTCTGACCGCTATCGTTAATATATTTACCTGAATATACACCATCAATATATGTTGTTGCTGCGTCAGTTTCATATAATTTAAGTGCTTCATCACTTGCAAAATTAAGTAAAACCTTATCTTCTTTAATTACAGGAATATCAACTTTTGATATTGTAATATTTGATATATACATATTATTTGAAACAGAAGCTCCAAAGTAAAGTACTTCTGTATCATCTGTTGATTTAGTATAAACTATACTGCCTTCACCGCTTGCAACAGAATTTGTACATTCTAAATCACTGTATAAATTAACTGTACCATTTCCTGTAGATGCTGTTACACTTATTGTATAATTACCTGCACCAACAGCTTCAAAAGACAATATCGGTTTTCCTACTGTTGCTTTTGTACCATATTTTGACTGACTGTTATAATAAGCTATACCAGACTTATATACAGAAGCATTGAATTTTTGATTATCTTCATTTGTATATACACCTGTATAAACACCATCAACAAAGCTTGAATCTGCATTAGTTTCATAAAGTGCTAAAGCTTCATCACTTGCAAAATTCAGATTAACTGACGCTATACTTCCTGAAATAGAATCAAAAAGGTTTTGACCATAAGCTGACCAGTAATTGTTTTCATTATAATTATTATCCTTAGCTGTAAATTTAGACTTAACGATAGTAAATATGTATTTTCCATCTGAATTTTCACCATATACAGTCTGAGGCTGTACAACATAAGGTGAAACACTGATACCGGCATCCTGTATCCATTTAGCAAGTAAACCTGCCTGAATTATACCACCGGTCTTATTACTATGTGTACTATCTGATTTTGCCATAACAGCTGTACCATTATTTGAATTACCATCTGCTTTATAAGCTTCCTCATAAACAGACTTAGTTAAGTTAAAAGCATCAATATAAAGTACACCTTTACTCTTATTTTCATTATAAAGCTCCTCACAAGCAGTGACATAAGCATTGTTTGTTGTTAAATAATCTGATGTAGGAGCATAATCTGTCATGTTTGCATCATGATGTGCCTTAATTGTACCATCTGAATTATAATATAATCTGGAAACAGGAGATACAATTACAGGTATTGCTCCCTTTTCAAGAGCAACATTAATATACTGCTGTAAATAACCTTTATATGTTGCACCGCAATCCCAAGAATAATATGTATCACCATAACTGTTCTTTAAAGCATTTGGTGTTGCAACTTTCATACTTTCATTTGGTACAATTGTAGGATACCCGTTTTCTGTTTTAGGATTATCCTTAGTATAAAGAGGAGCAAATCTTTCCTCATAATAACTTGCACCATTAGCACAGTCATTATGTCCAAACTGTACAAACAAGTAATCTCCTTCTTTAATATTAGCAGCAATAGTATCAAGCTTGCCTTCATTTATAAATGAACGTGAACTTCTTCCGCCTTGAGCATAGTTATTTACTGTTACATATCTTTCATCAAAGAAATTTTGTAAAAACTCACCCCAAGAACCTGAATCAAGAGTTTTTCCTCCGTTATAAATACCATTAGCTGAATAATCCTTAACTGTAGAATCACCTGCAAGATAAATATTAATACCTGAACCAGGTGCAATACTTCCCTCATTGTCAGGATCAGACCATGTATTGCTTACAGGTTTTTCTTTGTCAATAATATATTTAGCTTCTCCCACAAGACCACTATTTGTAATAGGTGTTATAACTGCCATAATATACTTACCGGCACATTCCATAGGAATTTGGAATTTGTTAGTACTTACAGCAGAAGAAGTCTTTAAAAGAACAGAATTTTCTAAAATTTTATCAAGACTTGTTTCATCATATCCCTCATTTACTGCATACCATGAAATTCTTGATGCATCTTCATCATTCCACTCATTTCCTAACTCATAACCTAAAGTAATAGTTTCACCTGGATTAGGTGTATTTAAATCACCGTTTGATGTCATTGTCGGATCACTTGAAAACTGAGGAACATTTATAGAATCACCTGTATAATAAACAGGAGTCCATCCGTTATTTACAAATGTATTTTCAACTGAATACTTATTAGCATCTATATTATCAACAACACCGTTTACTCTTTCAGATGTATCTATTTTCTCACCATTATAAGTTGTATTATATTCTCTTAAAGTAACTGTTGATACACTTGGGTCAACTGTCATTGCATACCAGCCTGCACCAACTATCATATCTCTTTCTTGTAACTGAGTATTAATAAATGCAGCCTTAGCACTATTACCCCACATTCTTCCTAAGTAACCTAGTGTTGTATCCCTCTTATTATCATAAGAAATATAACAACTCCTGAATACATAACCAACCTTAGCTAAATCAGTATCTGAGCTTGAGTTAGCAGTAATATAACCTGCTGCCTCAGTTCCGTCATAACCGCAAAAGTTAATTTCACAGCCATCAAATATTACATCACCAGTACCATATATAAAGTCTGTTTGTCCTTCTATATAGCAATTTTTATAATAAGAGAAGAACGCTGATTTATTAGAAGTATAAAGTGTATCCTGACTTCCTATAAATGAACATTTATTAAACTCTGTCTTATCCGCATAATTTACAAGTGCAGCTGCTCTTTCAGTAGCTGTTCTTGTATCGACGTTTGTTGTTTCTTTTCTTTCAACTTTTATAGCTTCAAGACCATTTGGTTCTGCTCCATCGGTAATCTCTTCACTTGTCATATATTTATTGAAAGAATTTTCAAAACCAATATTCTTAGCCTTAAATCCTGTTGCTGCTGCATTTATTATAACAGCAGAACCCCAATGTTTAACAACATTACCCTTTTCGAATTTATCATAATCTGCATATGGGTCGTAACAATTATTTACACAGCTGTAATATTTATATCCAATACCATAATACCATGTAATTTCAGTATTATCCCTTGTACCTCCGTTACTTTCAAGTGTAATATCAGGTGTATTTACAACTACCTGTTCCCTGTAAGTACCGGGGTCAATCATAATTGTAACTCTTTCCCCGCTAGTTCTTGTCATTTTACCGGCAGCATCAACCGCAGACTGTACAGATTTATATTCCTTATCATCACCTACATAAAGAGTATCCCTGTATTCAATATTCTTAGCAGAAATATCCTTTAAAAGCAAATCTCTTGTCACAGCTCCGTTATTAACAACGACGTGAGTAGATGTTGAATAGTTATCAGATACTATTGATGCTAAATAACTTCCGTTTCTTAAATTTACATTATATGTACCATTAGAAATGTTGCCTGTATAATTATATTCGTCATCAACATTTTTAAAAGAAATGGAATCTGGATTAACATTAAGAGTTTCATATTTTCCTCTTATCTGAGTTAATCCAAGGAATTTACCTGTTACAGCAAATGTTTCAACTGCTGTAAATTCAATATTTTGATTTATTGAACTACTATCATTATTATTTATTTTTATATCACCGGCTAACTTGTAATCTTTAGCTCCTTCAAGCTTAAGTGTATAATTCTCATTAGCCACAAGCTGAGCAGAATATGTCATATTTTCTTTATCAATATCTGCTGTAACATTTTCATAGCTTGCTGTATCTTCAGGAGCAAATATAATCTTAATATCTGACGGTAAATCACCACTAATACCATTTAAAGTGCCTGTTACTAAATATGAAATACTCTCTTCAATTGTTAAATCAGCAGTCTGATTTTCTGCTTTTTCAACATTTACAATCCTTGTATCATTAGTAAATGAATACCCAATAGCATTTTTACCGGAAAGAGAGGCAGAATACTGATAACCAGGTTTTAATAATATTGAATAAGTGTTTCCACTTACATTTGCCTGCTTGATTTCACCTGTTTCCTTATTTGAGAATTTAATGTTATAACTATCAAGATTAAAGCTGTCGTTTATTTTACCACTTACATGAGTATAAGCTACAAATTCCGCACCATAGCAGAACATTTTTGAACCTACGAGAGTTATATAATATGTATAACCTTTTTCAACTTCAATATTAACTGTAGCCCAAGTTGAACCCTGAACAACCTCAAAACCTGCTGAATTATAATTATCACTGCCGCCGGGCACAAAAGTACCAACAGCCTCACTTACACCATTTTTGTCACTTCTGCTTACATAACCTTGCTTACTGCTTGCATTTCCTACATAAACTGTCAATGTACCATCATTGCTAGGTGTAAAATCACAATACGACTTATTATTAGTCACAACTATACCATTAGAGGCAGAACCATTTGTATTGTTAGATCTTACATAGTCCTTTCCTCCGCTGCTTCCATAAGTTATAGTAGTAGTAGGGCTATGATAAGTAAAACCCATATCACCATAGGAAGCTATACCACTGGCAGTATCATTTTCAATAGTCCACATACCCTGTGTAATCACTTCTGCTGCGAATACGGACAGCGGAAAACTACCAATTACCATAATTACAGATAACAGCATTGCAAAAATACTTCTTAATCTGTTTTTACTTCGGTTGCTCATAAAATTCCTCCTTAAAATTTTTAATGAATACATACCAACATAGATTGCATTTATGACTATTAATACAATAAATATTGAATATGTCCTCCTTTACAATAAAATTTTAAACTATGACGCCGTGTCAATGTCAACTGTGACATTATATCATAG
>CAJKOJ010000030.1 GCA_905201505.1 uncultured Eubacteriales bacterium
AAGATTGTATAATATTGAAGCTGAACAGATAAGTAACAACTAAAAATATAAAAGAATTTAAAATAAAGATAACTTAAAATAAAAAGAACTAAAAATTTTATCCAAAAATTTTATCCAAAAAAATTTATCCAAAAAAATTTTATCCAATAAAATGTAAAAGTATTTTATATTCAAAGGCGGTCGGAATTCCGGCCGCCTTTTTGTATAAAAAAGGCCGTTATGCAAAATATAATTTAAAGAGGTGCGTTTTAAATGAATGTATTTGATATATTAGGGCCTGTAATGGTAGGTCCTTCAAGCTCACATACAGCAGGAGCTGTGAGAATAGGCAATATTTCAAGAAGACTTTTAGGTGAAAGACCTGTAAAAGCCGATATTTTTTTGCACGGTTCATTTGCTTTGACAGGTGTGGGACACGGAACGGATAAAGCAATTATAGCAGGTCTTTTGGGTATGGATACAGATGATATGAGAATACCTGAAAGTATGGAAATTGCAAAAAAGGACGGTCTTAAATTTAATATAAGTACAGTTAATCTAAAAGACGCTCATCCAAACTCTGTTTTGCTGAAGTTAAAGGGGGAAAAAGGAAGAGAGCTTGAAATTGCAGCAGCATCTGTAGGCGGCGGAAAAATAAGTATAGAACAAATAGACGGAATAGACACTCACTTTTCAGGAGATTATCATACTCTTGTTGTACACAATGCTGACAGACCCGGACACGTTGCAGAAGTAGCATCAGCACTTGCACATCACGCTGTAAACATTGCATCGCTTAATTTATACAGAGATAAAAGAGGCGGCTATGCTGTTATGATTGTAGAAACAGACCAGCCGATACCTGAAAATATTGTCAAATGGATTGAGCATCTGGAAGGCATTATAAAGGTTACTTATTTAAATATATAAAGGAGAGTAATTATGAGTTTTGGCAGTGTAAAGGAATTGTTAGAGGTATCCGAAAAAAGAGGTAAGGAAATATGGGAACTAGTATATGAAGATGATTATACTGAAAGGAATGTGTCGAAGCAAAACTCCTGGGATAAAATGAAATCTATGTGGGAGGCAATGAAGGCATCTTCTGAAAATTACGACGGCAAGCTGAAATCACACAGTGGTTTATCAGGCGGAAACGGCTTGAAAATGCGTGAGTATATGAATAAATGTATAAGCGGAAGCTTTATGGGTGAGGTTATGGCTGAGGCAATTTCAGTGGCGGAATCAAATGCCTGTATGAAGCGTATAGTGGCGGCACCTACGGCAGGCTCATGCGGAGTGCTGCCGGCAGTTGTTATACCTTATGTAAGAAAATACAAACCTGACGAGGAAAGAATAATTAAAGCTTTATATACAAGTGCAGGCTTTGGGCAAATAATTGCAAAAAGGGCCTTCATATCAGGTGCAGCAGGAGGCTGTCAGGCTGAAATAGGCTCTGCTTCTGCTATGTCAGCAGCAATGCTTGTGTATTTGCAGGGGGGAGACGGAGAAAGGTCAGCTGCAGCTATGGCATTTGCTTTGAAAAGTTTGCTGGGACTTGTGTGTGATCCTGTAGCCGGGCTTGTTGAAGTGCCTTGTGTAAAGAGGAATGTTATAGGTGCAGTAAATGCTGTTACAAGTGCTGATATGGCGATGGCGGGAATAGAGAGTGTAATACCCCCTGATGAGGTAATAGACGCAATGAGAGAGATAGGGCTTGCTATGCCTCAGACATTAAGAGAAACAGGTGAGGGAGGACTTGCAGCAACTCCAACAGGAATGAAAATTGCTGAAAGTATGCCAAAACTTGGTGAATAATAAATTAAATAATTATATATTTATTGGCAGATTAAACCCACCGGTTTTGCCGGTGGGTTTAATTAGTTGAATAATTCAAATTTATATACATTTTTTAATAAGACAATTTTATTTCTGTTTCTATAGGCCATTTTTAATACAAAGTTACGTTTTTTCTTGCGTATTTCTCTTTGTTTCTTTTCTTCTATAAAATCAGCAACAATGCCGAAGGCTGTTATACAGCAGATAGTTAAAATAAGAAATGGAATAGTTACATAAAGCATATCTTTATAACTAAGGTTATTAATCCAGCTGAAGCCGAAGTTAATACAATACAAAACTGTGAAGATAACAACAGCCATTAATAAATTTATACAAAGTTTAGTCATACCTTTAATGTTCATAGTACAAAACCTCCTGTAAATCGTTCATTTGTTTGCTACAAGAACATTATACAACAAATTTTCTAATTTGTCAAATATTTGTTCTAAAAAATATTTTTGGGGTTTTATCCTTTAATTAACACAAATTATGTGTTATACTTTAACTATAAAAAACAAGGAGGTATGCCATTTATGAAGATAGCCACTTTTAAACATTTAGAAAAAATATTGGTAGGTATATTGACAGATAAGTATATATATCCTCTCCCGTTTAAATCTGTTAATGAGTTAATTGATTCAGGAAATACATTTGAGGCTATTGCAGCTATGGCAGGAAATCCCATAGCTGTTCAGGAAACAGAACTGTTAGCTCCTATACCTGAACCAAAACAGGATATAATATGTCTTGGAATTAATTATATGGCACATGCAGTTGAATCGGCAAGATATAAAAAAGAAGCCTTTGGTGGGGACAGACCTTATGCTGTATATTTTTCTAAAAGGGTGAATGAATGTACTGCTCACAACGGTCAGATTTCAGCTTACAGGGATATTGTGGACAGTCTTGACTATGAATGTGAACTTGCAGTAATAATAGGCAGGGACTGTAAAAATGTAAAAAAAGAGGACGCTTTTAAATATGTATTTGGGTACACTATTTTAAATGATATTAGTGCAAGAAATTTGCAGACAAGGCATAAGCAATGGTATTTTGGAAAGAGCCTTGACGGTTTTACACCTATGGGTCCTTGTATTGTAACCGAAGACGAGTTTGAACGTCCGCCTGTGCTTGAAATAAAGTCTTATGTAAATGGTGAACTGCGTCAGAACAGCAAAACTGATTTGTTGATTTTTGATATTCCTCATGTAATAGAGGAATTAAGCCATGGAATGACATTAAAATCAGGTACCGTAATTTCTATGGGTACTCCGTCGGGAGTGGGTATGGGTTTCCAGCCGCCTAAGTTTTTAAAGCACGGAGATGTAGTTGAATGTTACATAGAAAATATAGGCACTTTAAGAACATATATTGATTAGTTAAAGCAGTAAGAAATGAATTTGCTTTTTAGCAGAGTTTTATAATATATGAAATAAGTATCCGCCCTGTGGTATGAAGTGCACCTGCAAATTTTAGTTTGGGTGCTACTTTAACTAGGGCGGATTTTTATTTAAAGATTTATTTTTTTTATAAGTTTTTTGAGTTCTTTTATTTCTTTATCAGATACTTTTTCAGAAAATATACATTTTTCGCAAAGACAGATAATTTTCTTTGCTTTTTCGCTTCCGTACTTTTCAGATAATTTTTGCTCAAGTTCTCTATAGCTTGTGCAGTCAGTCTTTAACTTCTTTTTTAAATTTTCCATAATAATGTAAGCTTTTTTTGAATTATCTGATTTTGCATATTTAATATATCTGTAAAGCTTTACAAATATTAAAAAGATAGTTAACAGCAATATTATTACAGCAGATAATGCCGCAATGAGTTTTAAAGTTATACGTGCACCTGATTTTGCTATATTTGCAGGCGAATATTTATCTTTGTCAACTGTCCTGAAATAGTTTTCAAGGCTTGTATTTGGTGTATATGTATTTTCAGCGTTTTCTCCGTACTTTTCTTCAAGTTCAGTCATAGGAGGCTGAGGAATAATATCAACTATTTTCCAGCCGCCGTCCTTATTATATGTTTCGACCCAGCAGGAAAGATTAGCCTGTTTTACTTGTATGGTTGTTTTTGTTTTGCCTGATTTTTTGCCTGCAAGGGTTTGTTCAGCTTCAACTGCATAACCGCTTACATATCTTGCAGGTATCCCAAGATTTCTGTATATTAAAGTCAATGCAGAAGCGTAGTGTGTGAAATTGCCTGTTTTTGTCTCTTCCAAAAAGTAATTTACAAAATCTTTGCCGTATGGCAAAACTGTACTTTCTGTTGAGTATGTAAAATTATTTTTAAAATACGCGGCGATTTTATTGTTTAAATCGCTGTCATTTGCATTAAAGCCTTGTTCTTGGCAGATTTTATCAATGACTGCTTTGTTTTTATCATCAATATTAAGATAATTGTTTTCAACATATTTATTATACTCTTCATCATTTATTTTGACATCTTTGTATTTATATGCTGTTACTTTCATTTTATTTTTTTCATCGTATGAACTGCCGTTTTCTTCTGAGTAGTAAGGTAAATATGAAATTCTGCTTGAAGCACTTATTTCATAGTCCTTTTGTGAGGCACCTGCATTTTTTAGAGCATTTACCATTACACTGTCATCGTCATCAGATTCTGTCCATAAGTTGTATCTGTAGTTATAGTTTTGACCTGTAAAGCACTTAAAGTAAAGTTTTCCCTGTGTAACAGGCTCAGTGATAAATGAAAATACATTTGACTTAAAGTTCGGTTTGACATACGACATATACCCCAGCTGTCCGTAACTTACATTTTTGATAAGTGTAAACTTTTTGTATTCGGCATATTTCATAAGTGCAATATCTCTTGCTGTAGTTTTTATGTTCTCACTGTATTCATCTGTAAATTCAGTATTAAATTTATTTATATCATAAAATTGTTTAAAGCCTTGTCCTAATGCGAGAAATAAAACTGAAGCAATAATAACGGTTTGCAGGGCATACATAAAGTCTGTTTTGCTTTTATATTCACGGCTTGTTTTTTTCTTTATTAAATCAGTAATGCTGAACTTAAGCGAGTTGATACTGCAAAGACTTATTAAAATGACTAAGGAAAAGCAAATTAAAAGCAGTACTGCGTATTTATAGCTTATTGTACATTCAAAAAAACTCAGAAGTGAAAATATTAAAGCAATGCCTAAAGCGTATAAAAGCTTTGAACAAAGTTTAACAACAACAAGTACCATAATCATTGAAATAATAATTGCGGTTATAGCTGCGGCAGAATTAACAGTTAAATATGTATTTTCCATAACCGAATCAAAACCGTCGGCAGACGGCAGGCTAAGAGAATTTGATATTATAGAATAGCTTTGATTTGCTATTGTCATAATGCCGTTTTTAATTATTTCTGTATTTGAGGCAATATAACTATATAATTTGTACAAAAAGCCGCAGTAAACAATAATCATTGATATTGTGTTAATCTGTGAGGCAGCAAGAATTAATACAGAAACTGTAATGATTTTATACATAAGAGGATAGTCACATTCGATATTAAAGCCTGTAAAGAGCAAATTAAAAACAATAATTGAACTTAAAATACATATTACAGTTTTTATAAACAGTGAAAAAAGACCTCCTCCTTTGTGGGAATGAGGCTTAAATAAAAGGATACTTGTATTTTGCTTAGTATTTTCTTTTAGTATTTTAAGGTTTTTGTCCATTATACTAACTCCATTTTATCATTTATGTAGAGAACTTTATTTTCCCTGTAAAGTCTTTTATATTCTGTAAGAGCCTTGTTTTTGACAATTTCAGGTGCTGAGTTATATATCCTGTATAAGGCATTTGTTAAAGAGTCTTTATCGGAAATATAGGCACTTTCAAACTCTTCACTGCCGCAGGGCAGCCAAAGCAGTGTAAAATTGCAGGCTTTCAAGCCTATGCTGTATACTGTATCAATAGCATTGTCAAGGTTTTCAATATTCATATCCATAAGAATAACTGCTTCATCTGCACTTGTTCTTTCAAATTCCCGTACATACAGTTTTTCTGTCCTTGCGAAAAGTTTCCAGTTTATACTGTTTGTCCTGTCGCCGCTTTTATATTCTTTATATCCGCTTACATCTCCGCTGTTGCTCAGATATACATTTACAGCAGGTATTTCTTCTGATTCTGCAGAACCTAAAACGGCATTGTCAATGTTGTGATTTTTAGGCATAGTAATTACTGAATATAATGTTTTGTTTTGTATTATCGATTTTAAAATACCGAACATATCGCTGTATTCAATATTGCCTGCGGAAATATCAACAACGCCTGATTTTGCAAGTTCAAAAGGAAGTGTGATTTTCTTTGAAGCGAGTACAGGCAGTGAGACAACCAGTGTGGTTTTATGCTCTTTATAAAATTTGTTTTTAACAGTAATATCTAATTTTGCTTTATTTATGGGAAAACATTTTCTGTTTTTAAGAGTAATATATATTTCACCTTTTTCACCTTTTGTATAATTGGTTTTGTTGCTGCTTATTTCTATATCTATACTGCCAAAGGGAAGAAGATATAAAATTATATCTGATAGAGCGGCAAATATCATAAATGCCGTTCCCATAAATAAATAATAGCTTCTGAAAAACAAAGACATATAAAGAAGCAAAGCAAGGGTAATTATGTATGTCACCACTTTAAATATTTTCATAGGTATCATCCTTTTAACTTAACACTTTTAACAAGCTGATTTATAACTTGTTCTTCTGTCATTCCTTTAGCTCTGCCTTCTGCACTGAGCTCTATTCTGTGAGAGGCTGCTGCTGTAATAATATCAATAATATCTTCTAAAACAACATAATCCCTGTCGTTAAAAACAGCATTTGCCTTTGCCATTTTAAGTATAGCAATACTTCCTCTTGGGCTTATGCCTATTGATATGTAGGGATTATTTCTTGTAGCGTTTACAAAATCAACAATATATTGATATATATTATCCTTTACAAAACATTCTTCAGCCATTTCCTGATAGTTAAGGAGTTCTTTGCTTGTCATAATATTATTGAGTACATCAAGTTTACTGCTTTTTGCACCCTTTAAAATTTCTATTTCAGCCTGAGGGGAGGGGTATCCCATAGACATTCTTACAATAAATCTTTCAATCTGTGACTGCGGAAGTCTCTGAGTACCTGCCGAACCAAAGGGGTTTTGAGTGGCAATGGCAACAAATGGCTTTGGTAGTTCTCTTGTTATGCCTTCTACTGTGTATTTACCCTCTTCCATAAGTTCCAGCAATGCAGACTGAGTTTTTGATGAAGTTCTGTTTATTTCATCAGCCAGAAACAAATTGCATACTGCGGCACCCTCTATGTATTCAAAATTTTGACTTTTTTGATTGTACATATTATAACCTATAATATCACTTGGCATAACATCAGGCGTAAATTGTATCCTGTTATAGTCAAGACCAAGAGTTTTTGAAAGAGCAAGAGCCAAAGTTGTCTTTCCTACACCGGGAATATCCTCCAAAAGTATGTGACCGCCTGCTGTTATTGAAACCACAAGCAATTTGATGACGTTTTCTTTGCCGATTACAACTTTACTTATTTCATCAACAATTAATTTAAGCTTATTCATATTGACCTCCATATAAAATACAATTGTATTAAGTATAACATAAAAAAAAATTATTGTAAATAATTCAATAAAATTGACAATTACAGCTATTTGTTGTACAATACTAAAGATAAGAGCCGGAGGATTTTTATGAGAAAAAAAGACATCAGAAAAATTGATTATTTTAAAAAAATAAAGAAAGAACATTGGATAATTATAGTTCTTGCGGTGGTGTTTATAGCTATAGCTGTTTTTTCTGTAATAAAAGGCGGCACAAGTTTTATGAAAGAAACATCGGGAATAACTACAGAAGAGGACTATGTAAAGTATTCTCACGAATACAATAAGGATAATGTTTACGGAGAAGAGCAGACTCCTAATATGGAAAATTATCCTTCGGAAAATTTTGAGAACATTCCTATAGCCTGTTGGGGTGATGAAATATGTATTGCTCCAAGTAATTATGTGCCTTCTTTCTCTGCTTTTATATCAAGAAATACATCGAGAATAGTTTTTAATATGGCAATAGCAAATTGCAGTCTTGAGTCTATGGGAGGGCGTCAGGGAGGTCTGCCAATATATGTTATGCCGTGTGATATACCTGCTAAAAAGTCAAGTGTGGAAGTAGCTTTGAGAAATGACTACAGAGATGACCTTAAACTTGATTTCAGCAAAAATGCAGGATTAAATCCGTGTTCTGTTAATGGTATAACAGGAGTTATTTCAGAGTTTGACGGTAGGCTTAAATTTACCAGAGATAAAAGCGGATTTGAGGAAATTATACTTAAACCTGCTGTACTTACAACAAGGGCAATGGAGTATAGAAGAAATGATATAACTATTTTCTTTTTAGGAAAGGCTTCAAGCTATGACAATATTGAAAAAGCAATTGATATATATGGGAGAATGACTGAATATCTTGGAACAGACAATTATATTATTATAGGACCGATAGTTGGAGACTTAAAGAAGATAGAAACTGTAAATGCAGCTTTGGAAAGCAAATTTGGAGATAAATTTTTAAATCTCTATAATTATTTATTAAATGAGGCACATACAGAAAACCCCCTTACTTTGTCAGCAAAAGCAAAGGAAAATGTTAATAAGGGAATATTGCCTGAAAATTATTTTGAGGGTAACAATCATTTTAATAAGCTTGGAGCTGAAATTGCAGGCAATAAAATTACAGAAAAGCTGAATGAGCTGGAATATGTAGATTAAAGAGGGCAGAAATATGAATAAGAATATTAAAACAGCATTAATTATTTTAATAGGTATACTGGCACTTGTTACAGTTGTGGGTTTTGTATATGGTATGCAGAATAAGTCTGATGCAAAGGATATATATACATCGTATGATGAAAATATATTAAGTGCAGTGGATTCAGCTATAAAGGTATGTGAAAGTGCTTTTAAGGATGTAAGTGCAACAGAAGATGAACTTGTTAATTTAAATGATTATATTACAAACATTAATGAAGCGAAAAGTCCTGTTTTAAAAGGGTATATCGCAGATTCAATGCTTACTTATACAGGTGATTTTATAATGGTGAAGGATAATTACTACAATGTAGGTATTGAGGGCAGCGTAAGAGCAGACTACAACGGAATACAGGAAAAGCTTGTCGCTGCAAAAACAAAGCTTACAGCTGCAAGAAATTATAACAGTACCACCGATAAATCTCAGGAGCAGAACTAAGGAGGATATATTAAAATGATAAGAACGAGATTTGCACCAAGTCCTACAGGATATATGCATATTGGTAACTTGAGAACAGCTTTATATGAGTTTTTGATTGCAAAAAGTCAGGGAGGCTCATTTATATTAAGAATTGAGGATACAGATCAGGAGAGATTTGTTGAAGGTGCCACAGATGTTATATATAAAACACTTGAAATGGCAAATATGCCTCATGATGAGGGTCCTGATGTGGGCGGTGACTATGGTCCTTATATTCAGAGTGAGAGGAAAAATGACTACATTAAATATGCTCTTGAACTGGTAGAAAAGGGAGAGGCATACTACTGCTTCTGTACAAAGGAAAGGCTTGATTCCCTTAAAACAGAAACAGGTCATGAAGCAATTGCAAAGTATGACAGACATTGCCTTAAGCTTTCAAAGGAAGAAATAGAAGAAAATCTTAAAAATGGTGTGCCCTATGTAATACGACAGAAAATTAAAGGGGGTAAAACAACTTTCCACGATGAAGTTTACGGTGATATAACAGTAGATAATGCTGAACTTGAAGATCAGATATTGATTAAGTCCGACGGGTATCCTACTTATAATTTTGCCAATGTTATAGATGACCATGCAATGAATATAACACACGTTGTAAGAGGTGCGGAATATCTTTCATCTACACCTAAATACAATCTTTTGTATGAAGCATTTGGCTGGGAGATACCTAAATATGTTCATCTCCCTGCAGTAATGAAAGATAAGCACAATAAGCTGTCAAAAAGAAACGGCGACGCATCTTTCCAGGATTTGGTTAATAAGGGGTATTTGCCAGGGGCTATTGTTAATTATATTGCTCTTCTGGGCTGGTCACCGTCTGTTAATCAGGAAATCTTTACAATGGAAGAACTTAAAAAGGAATTCAGCATAAAAGGACTTTCAAAGTCCCCTGCTATATTTGACATTGAAAAGCTTACATGGATGAACGGTGAGTATATTAAGAAAATGGAATTTGAAGATTTCTATAAATGGGCTGAGCCTGAATTAAAGGCTGCGGTTAAAAGAACCGATATTGACCTTAAAAAAGTGGCAAAGTATGTTCAGACAAGAATAGGAACATCTAAGGATATAGCTGCAATGGTGAGCTTTATCGACAAGCTTCCTGAATATTCAACTGATCTTTATGTTCATAAGAAGATGAAGACAACTGAGGAAATGTGTCTTGAAAATTTAAAGGCAATACTTCCTGTTATAGAATCAATTGAAGAGACTTGCTGGAATAATGATACTATTTATGGTAAAATGGTTGAACTTATAAAAGAAATGGGTATAAAAAACGGTCAGATGTTCTGGCCTGTCAGAACTGCTCTTTCAGGTGAGCCGACATCTCCATGCGGAGCAAGCGAACTTGCAGAACTTCTGGGCAAAGAGGATACAATAGCAAGAATTAATAAGGGTATAGAACTCTTATCAAAACAGACTTCAGACAATTAATATTTGAGTTATAAATATAAGGAACGGTAAATCCGTTCCTTATATTTTAATATTTTATACGGCAGGTGAAAGTATGGATAATTTATTGCACGACGCTTTATTAAACAGAGAAAATTTAAAAACCGTACTGACTACAGACAAATATGACGAGGGTCTTTTTGAAACGGCACGTGAAACAGCACTTGAGAATTTTGGAAACAAAATATATATAAGAGGTCTTATTGAATTCACTAATTACTGTAAAAACAGATGTTATTACTGCGGAATTAACAGAGAAAATGCCAATGTTGAACGCTATCGTTTAAGTCTTGAAGAAATTTTGATGTGTTGCAGACAAGGCAATAGACTGGGCTTTAAAACTTTTGTACTGCAAGGCGGGGAAGACGGATATTACAGCAATGCAAAAATGGTTGAAATAATAAAAGCCATAAAAAAAGAATTTCCCAATCATGCTCTTACACTTTCTATAGGTGAAAGGTGCTATGAAGCATATAAAAGTTTTTATGACGCAGGTGCTGACAGATATTTGCTTAGGCACGAAACCTGCACGCTTGAGCATTACAATAAGCTCCACCCTGACGATATGAGCCTTTTTAACAGGCTTAACTGTCTTAAAAATCTTAAAAATATCGGATTTCAGACAGGATGCGGTATAATGGTTGGGTCACCTTATCAGACAACAGACAATATTGTAGATGATATTTTGTATATGTATGATTTTAATCCACAGATGATAGGAATAGGTCCTTTTATACCTCATAAGGATACGGTTTTTAAAGATATGCCGGCAGGAAGTGTTGAAATGACACTTAAAATACTGGCTATAATGAGAATATTGCTCCCAAAGGTACTTTTGCCTGCAACTACAGCTCTCGGTACTCTTGATAAGCACGGAAGAGAAAATGGTATAATGGCAGGTGCAAATGTACTTATGCCGAATTTATCACCTGTTAAGGACAGAAAAAAGTATTCACTATATGACAATAAAATATGTACAGGTGAAGAAGCAGCAGAAGGGCTTAAAAAGCTGAAAAAATCCATAGAAAAAATAGGATATGAGCTCGCGTCAGAACGAGGCGACTATAAAGATTGATTTTTTTACAAAAAAACATTGAATTTTTATGAGAAAAGTTTTATAATGCAAGGTAAGATATTTTTATTAGAAAAGAGGTATAATATTATGCTTAATATTAAGTACGACTTATCAAAAAATTTAAAAGAAAAGCCTGACCAGAACAATTTGGGATTTGGTATCTATTACACAGACAATATGTTTGTTATGGATTATACTGAAGGTGAGGGCTGGCACGATGCAAGAATAGTTCCTTATGCTGATATTCCTCTTGACCCTGCCGCAATGGTATTTCATTATGCACAGGAGTCTTTTGAAGGTTTAAAGGCATACAGAACTCCAAAGGGTGACATTCAGCTTTTCAGACCTGAGAAAAACGGCGAGAGAATGATGAACACAAATAAGAGAATGTGTATTCCTGCTGTTCCTGCTGAGGACTTTGTGCAGGCCTGCAAGGCTCTTGTAGCAGTTGAAAAAGACTGGGTTCCTTCTGCTGAGGGTACATCTCTTTATTTAAGACCGTTTGTTATTGCTACTGAACCTCATTTAGGCGTAAGACCATCATTTACATATAAGTTTATAATTATTGCATCTCCTGTAGGTGCTTACTATTCTACAGGAATTAACCCTGTTAAGATTTATGTTGAAGATGAGTATGTAAGAGCAGCTCCGGGATTAACAGGCTTTACAAAGTGCGGCGGTAATTATGCGGCATCTTTGGCTGCACAGGTTAAGGGTCACGACTTAGGATATGAGCAGGTATTATGGCTTGATGGTGTTGAAAGAAAGTATGTAGAAGAAGTAGGTTCTATGAATTGTTTCTTTAAGATTGACGGTAAAATCTATACAGCTCCTACAGTTGGTACAGTTCTTCCAGGTATTACAAGAATGTCTTGTATCGAACTTTTAAAGAAGTGGGGCTATACAGTTTCTGAGGAGAGACTTGCTATTAATGATATTATAAAGGCATCTAAAGAAGGAAAACTTGAAGAAGTATTCGGTACAGGTACTGCTGCTGTTATTTCACCTGTTGGTGAGCTTCGTTATGAAGATGATGTGTGCATCATTAATGACGGTAAAATCGGTGAAGTTACTCATAAGCTCTATGATACTCTTACAGGTATTCAGTGGGGCAGAATTACTGATGATATGGGCTGGACTACTAAAGTTGAAGCATAATTTATTATAGTATAAAATTTTAAATATAAGGGGCTGCCTGAAAATTAACCTGAAAAAGTTAATTGAGGCAGCCCCTTAAAAATAAGCTGTATTAAATATTTTTTTTGATGTAATTATTTGTACTGGCTTAAATCCACAGAGTTGACAATGTCATTTATTTCACTGTCATTAAAACCAAAGAATACCATACTGTATTCATATTCTCCTACATTAGCAGTCATTATTTTAGCTGTTCTTCCGCTTTCTTCATCGCTATCTTTTAATACATTAAAGGAATAGCCTTTCTCTGATGTAAATTCTTCTCCGTCTTTAACAGCATCACTTGAATCTATGCTTGTGATTTCATCACCGTCTGCAAAATTATTTCTTGTTACAGTAAGACCAAATCCTTTGCCGCCTTTTTCAAAGTCTCCGTAGTTTAACCATACAGTAGATATGCTGCTGTTTTCTCCTGTATATATTTGTGAGCCTGTTATATCGGAGAGCTTTAAATCAGGCATATTTTCAGGCATTATAATATTCATATCATAAGTTTTTTCAGCAGACTGAATGTTTTCAAACACTTCGGGTTTAGCTGTATTATATTCATTTGGAGTAACGTCTGTATCGTTTACTGCATCTTCAGCAAGTTTTTTAGCTTCTTCTTCACTTAAATCACTGTTTGAAGAAACAGTTACATAGTTTCCGTCTTTAAAAAATGAAAACTGCTTTAAAAGTGCCGCTGCACTTACACTTACACCTGTAACAGCTACAACGGCTGCTGCGGCTATTGCTATTCTTGTTGATATTTTCTTCTTCATAGTTTTAACCTCCCCGGCACACTTATGCCTTATGCTATCAATAAAATCATTAACATTGGTTTCAGGCTGACAGTCAGGAATATTTTGCATAATATTATTTATTTTTTCCATATTGCCTGCCTCAATTGCTTTGTCAAGTTCCTTTCTGATTTCTATATCTCTGTTTTTGGCATTCATCTTATTTACCTCCAACCGTAAAATTAATCGATTAATCTTTACATTTATTTATGGCTTATTTTTCTGTTATGTAACAAAATTATTTTCTGCAAGTTCTTTTACAAGTGCTTTGATTTCTTTTCTTAAACGGACATACTTCATTCTTAAAGCGGTATACTCTATTCCGAGTTTTTGGGCTATTTCTTTCATTGGCTTTTTTTCTATATAGTACATCTTATATAGTGCTTGCTTGTCATTATCTAACAAATCAATAATTTCTGTTATATATTCGTATTCATCTATATCTGCAAGCAAGCTGTTTTCAATAGTTGTACGGCTGTCCTCTATTTCTGTGACTTTTTCATCTATACTGACTTCATTTAAAAGTTTTTTGTAAAGCTCCTTTTTATAGTTTTTTGCAAGGTTTTGAGCTGTTTTAAATATATATCCGCCCTTGTTTTCGTGAGTGTATACCTTTTCGATATTTTTATATACTACAATGAAAGTATCCTGTACAATATCCTTTGCTTTTTCATCGTCTTTAATAATGAAAACAAGGTACTTATATATATCTGCATAGTATTCATTACAAATTTTATTAAAAAAAGTATCATATTTGTTCACAATGCCACCTCCTTTAATATAATGGATGATTTTGATAAAATGTAACAAAAAATTGGTATTTAACCTTTAAAAAATGCAATTTTCTGAAGTGTGTTATCATCAGTGGGATTTAAGTGTGAAAGTTTTCTGTTAGTAAGCATTATACCACGCTGTATACTTGACCAGCCGTATTTATCCCTTATTATATCACTTATACTGTCAAGCGTTTTTTTATTTTCAATTTTTTTACTGTCTATTAGAAGACTTTCTTGATAATAAGGGTTGGAAGAAAGATTACAGCCTCTTATGCTAAGTGCTCTTACAGGAGTTAAAATGAATTCTTTTTGGAATATATCAAGGGCTTTTTTAAATATGTCATCTACATTATTTGAGGCAATGTTAAGGGGAGCCTGTCTTTCTATAAAGTCAAGAGTGTTGAACTTTATGCCTAACTGAATTGTTGAACAATAAAGGTTTTTTTCTCTCAGTCTTTTTGAAACGCTTTCACTGAGAAGCATAAGTACAACTTTAATATCGTCAATTTCTGTAATATCAAAGGGCATAGTTGTACCGTTACCTATACTTTTGATTTCTCTTATATGCTCAATGTTTTTTACAGGACTTGTATCTCTGCCTTGTGCATACTGCTGAAGCATAAGTCCGTTTTTACCCAAGTGCTGTTTTATGAGCAAAGGATTTGCATTAGCTAAATCACCTATTGTGATTATATTAAGTTTTTCAAGTTTTTTGGTTGTGGCTTTACCTGCATAAAGTAAATTGTTTACAGGAAGAGGCCATACAGAGGTTTTGAAATTGGACTGACTTATTTCAGTAACAGCGTCAGGCTTTTTCATATCGGAGCCAAGTTTTGCAAAAATTTTGTTAAAGGATATTCCTATTGAGACGGTAATACCGATTTCGGATTTTACACGGCTGCGTATTTCTTCCGCAATGTCATATACAGAAGAAAACAGCTTCATACTTTGAGTTACATCAAGCCAGCATTCATCTATTCCAAAAGGCTCAATAAGGTCTGTATATTCATAATAAATATTTCTTACTTGTTTGGATATTTCTATATATCTGTCAAATCTGGGAGGAACAAATATTATATCCGGACATTTCTGGCGAGTTTCCCAAACAGTATCGCCTGTTTTTACACCCATTTGTCTTGCGAGCATATTTTTGGCAAGTACTACGCCGTGTCTGTTTTCGGGTTTGCCGCTTACAGCTACAGGTTTATTTCTTAATTTCGGATTATCTCTGCATTCAACAGACGCATAAAAATTGTTAAGGTCAGAATGCAATATAATTTTACTCATAAAAACACCTCACTAGAATAAATGTTTGCTTTATTATAGCACAAATGTTTGATAAGTACAATGGTTATTGCTGACATATTAGAAATGAGTATGTAAAACCGTTATTTTTTAACAAAAAATAAAAAAAATAAATGTCAAGAAAAAATACTTGACAATAGAGGATGTGTGTGGTATTATAATTGAGGTGTAAGGGAAAAATACTTTACATAGGTATATGGGCACTTGATTGTGAGAGGTGCAATATGGATAAAATTTATTACATTACTCTTCTGCTTGATTTTTACGGAGAGCTGCTTACTGAAAAGCAAAGGTCTGTTATGGCAGGTTATTACTTTGATGATTATTCTTTAAATGAAATAGCTGAAGAACATTCTATAACAAGGCAGGCTGTTCAGGATATGATAAAAAGGACTGAAAAGCTTCTTAACCAGTATGAAGAGAAGCTTATGCTTGTGGATAAATACCTTAAACGAAGAGAAAAGGTAGAGGTTATAAAAGCAGAACTTGATAAATTAATTGAAAAGGGTAATGGAGACTTAGTTAATATAAAGAGTTTGGTTGAGTGTATTTTGGATTAGGAGGCTTATATGGCTTTTGAAAGTTTATCAAATAAGCTTCAGCAGGTTTTTTCAAACCTTAAAGGCAAGGGCAAACTTACTGAAAAAGATGTAAAGGCTGCTATGCGTGAAGTAAAGCTGGCTTTGCTTGAAGCTGATGTGAATTTCAAAATAGTTAAGGATTTTATAAATAAGGTAAGTGAAAAGGCTGTAGGCGAGGAGGTTCTTTCAGGACTTAATCCTGCACAGCAGGTTGTTAAGTTTGTTAACGACGGACTTGTAGAGCTTATGGGAAGTTCTCAGTCAAAACTTACTTTCAGTTCAAAATCCCCTACTATATATATGATGGTTGGCTTGCAGGGTGCAGGTAAAACAACTACTGTAGGAAAACTTGCCGGACAGCTCAGAAAGCAGGGAAAGAAACCTCTTCTTGCCGCCTGTGATGTTTACAGACCTGCTGCTATAAAGCAGCTCCAGGTTGTAGGCTCTACCTACAATATACCGGTCTTTGAAATGGGTCAGGGAAATCCTGTGGAAATTTCAAAAAAGGCTGTTGAATATGCAAATGACAATGGATATGACATTGTTATTATAGATACTGCGGGACGACTTCACATTGATGAAGAGCTTATGGATGAGCTTGTAAACATTAAAGGTGAAGTAAGACCTCAGGAAATACTTCTTGTAATTGACGCTATGACAGGTCAGGATGCAGTAAATGTTGCTGAGACATTTAATGACAGACTGGGTGTTGACGGTGTCATAATTACTAAAATGGACGGTGATACAAGAGGTGGTGCGGCTCTTTCTGTAAGAGCTGTAACAGGTAAGCCTATAAAATACGTTGGTATGGGTGAAAAAATGGAAGATTTGGAACCGTTTTACCCTGACAGAATGGCATCTCGTATTTTAGGTATGGGCGACGTGCTAAGCCTTATTGAAAAGGCTCAGCAGGCTTATGATGAAAATCAGGCTAAGGAGCTTGAAAAGAAAATGAGAACTCTTGATTTTAACCTTGAGGACTTTTTAAATCAGCTCCAGCAGATAAAGAAAATGGGACCTATAAAGGACCTGATGAAAATGATGCCCGGTATTGGCGGTAAGGTCAATATTGATGACTTGAACATTGATGACAATGCTACAAAGCATATTGAAGCAATTATTCAGTCAATGACAAAAAAGGAAAGACAAAATCCCGATATACTAAACGGTCCCCGCAAAAGGAGAATTGCCAAAGGTTCAGGTACGTCTATTCAGGAAATCAACAAGCTTTTAAAGCAGTTTGAGGAAATGAAAAATATGATGAAGATGATGAACGGTATGGCTAAAGGCAAAAAGGGCTTTGGCGGATTAGGCGGGCTCGGAGGCGGTAAGTTTAAGCTTCCATTTTAATTAAACGGCTTATTACTTTTAATAAGATAAAGATAAAATAAACCAAGGAGGTGAATAAAGTGGTAAAGATTAGATTAACTAGATTAGGTGCTAAGAAAAATCCTTTCTATAGAATAGTTGTTGCTGATTCAAAGAATGCAAGAGGCGGTGCGGCTATAGCTCAGTTAGGCTACTACGATCCATGTAAGGATCCTGTTGTATTAAAGATTGATGCTGAAGAAGCAAAGAAGTGGTTAAGCAATGGTGCTCAGCCTACTGATACTGCAAAGGCTTTATTAAAGAAGGCCGGCGTTATTGAAGCATAATCAGGAGGTACTGCCATGAAGGAATTACTTGAAGTGCTTGCTAAGCACCTTGTTGACAATCCTGATGCTGTTGTTGTAAATGAAAGAATGGACGATGACGCTCTTATTCTTGAATTAACTGTTGCACCTGAGGATATTGGTAAGGTTATCGGCAAGCAAGGTAGAATAGCTAAGGCTATAAGAACCTTTATAAAATCTGCTGCCGGCCGTGAGGACAAAAAGGTAGTAGTAAAGATTATGTAAGCTGTCTGATTGTAAAATTACAGCTTGTGTAATATGTTTGACTGGTAAATTGGTGTTGTGTAATGCAACACCTTTTTTCTATTAAGTAAATTTGAGGTGATTACAAATGGAAAATTATTTTGTAGTTGGAAATATAGTAAATACACAGGGAATTAAGGGTGAGCTCAGAGTTATGCCTACAGTTGATGACACTGCAAGGTTCAAGGAGCTTGACCATATATTTGTAGATAGAAAAGGCAATATAAAGGAATATGAAATTGAAAATGTCAGATTTCACAAGCAGTTTGTATTATTGAAGCTAAAGGGTATTGATGATATGACAAGTGCAGAGGCTTTAAAGGGAACTGTTGTGAAAATTACTGAGGATATGGCTGTGCCTTGTGAAGAGGACGAGTATTATATAAGAGATTTATATGATATGGAAGTTGTAACAGTTGAGGGCGAAAAACTGGGTGTTATAAGTGATGTAATATTCACAGGAGCAAATGATGTGTATGCAGTTACTCCGGAGGAGGGCAAGGATATTCTCATACCTGCCATAAAGGAATGTATTGTTAAAGTTGATGTTGAAAACAATGTGATGACTGTTAAGCTTTTGGAGGGTCTGAGATAATGAGGTTTTATATTCTTACTCTTTTTCCTGAAATGATAAGAGAAGGCTTAAATCACTCAATTATAAAAAGGGCTTGTGACGAGGGTACCATAAGCATTGAAACAATTGACATAAGGGACTTTGCTAAAAACAAGCACAGGCACGTTGATGATTACCCCTATGGCGGAGGTGCAGGAATGGTTATGCAGGCTCAGCCTATTTATGACGCTTATATGAGTATAAAGCCAAAGCTTAGTGAAAACTGCCCTGTTATATATATGACCCCTCAGGGAAAAACATTTAATCAAGAAAAGGCACAGAGCCTTTCAAAGCTTGAGGATATGGTTATACTCTGCGGTCATTATGAAGGTGTCGATGAAAGGGTAATTGAGGAGATTGTGACTGACGAGATTTCAATAGGAGATTTTGTGCTGACAGGAGGAGAACTTGCGGCAATGGTTGTTGTTGACGCTGCTGCAAGGCTTATACCGGGAGTATTAAACAAAGAAGAAAGTTTTCAGGAGGAAAGTTTTTCAGATAATCTGCTTGAGTATCCTCAGTATACAAGGCCGCCTGAATTTATGGGAAGAAAGGTGCCCGATATATTGCTGAGCGGACATCATAAGAATATAGAAAAATGGAGAAAAGAACAATCCTTGGAGAGAACAAGGAGAAAAAGACCTGATTTACTAAGCTGAAATACTGAATTTTATTAAAAAAATATTATGTGTATTGATAAAATAATCTATAACATAAAATCAGCATTATCTGTTTAACGGGTAATGCTGATTTTATTACAGGGGGTGTTGCTATTTAATTTTCTAATGCTGATTTTATAGCAACAGCAACTTCATAAGCTAGATTTACAGGAACGGCATTTCCAATCATTTTATAGGCATCATTAGTGCTTCTGTATAAAAATTTAAAAGTATCCGGAAATCCTTGTATTCTTGCAATTTCTCTTATTGTCATTCGCCTGTATAAATTTTCTTTTCCACTCACAAAACGGCAATCATTCTTTCCGTGTTTTACCATTTTTGGAGCTTGTGGATGTAATTGACATTGGCGACCGGAAGCTTGAACAGTAAAGGCTTGTTCGTCCCAACTCCTAACACGGTTTCTGCTCATAAAAATAGGAGAATAAGCACCAACAAAATACTCATTGTTATTTATGGCTGTTGGGTTATGTGTATTGTTATGAGAGGCAGGTACAGCTGTTTCCTGTAAATCCCAAATAATATCACGCAGGGTTATTTTTTTATCATCATCTGCTGTAGAACCTTTAGGAAAGTTGAACTTTATACCTAAATCTTGTCTAAAGCCTATGTAAAAAACACGTTTTCTTTCTTGTGCAACACCATAATTTTTAGCATTGACTAATGTAACAGAAACATTATACCCACATTCTTTAAACATTTTAATAATATTTTGTACCGCTTCAGAGTGTCTGTTAGCTAACATACCGCTTACATTTTCAGCTAAAAAAAATTTAGGCTTTTTATTTTTTAAGATGCGGATATATTCAAAAAACAACTGACCACGTTCATCATCAATACCACGAAGAGAGCCTGCTTCTGACCAAGACTGACAAGGCGGTCCTCCTATAATTCCGTCAATATCATTTGGAAAATCATTTTCGTCAATATTGCGTATATCACCTTCTATAAGTTTTGTGGCAGGGTGATTTATCTTAAAAGTTTCCCAAATTGTTTTATCAAATTCATTTGCTATAGGTATTTTAAAACCTGCTTTTTCAAAGCCTAAATCTAAACCGCCACAACCACTAAATAAGCTAATAAGGTTCATTTTATACCCTCCATTATATGCTAAATGAAATTAGTTTTGCATTATTTAATTGTGCTGGGTTATCTGGATTTTTAATTTTTACATCTTTAATAGATAATGATGGATTAGAATTTGATAAGGCAACTAATTCATTGATATTATCAAAGGTGTTCCATTTTTTATCGTTAATAATACACATAAAATTAAAGCTCTTTGATGTATCACGAGTGTAAACATAATTAAAAGCATTCCAAGGATTTTCAATTCCCCACATACCCCTAACACGCATATAAGTTATTCCTAAAGGGTCAACTTTATTTATATGCCCTAATTCACGACTTTCAGTAAATTCTATTCCGGGGATAGCTTCAACACCTGACTTTATAATTGTTTTTATACGGCTGTAACATTCATCAGAAGCACAATAATCTAAGCCATAGACCATACACAAATGCTTTAAGTTGTTTGTGTATTTATCTACTACACCGACAATGTATATAATGTCCTTTTCAGTCCATTCCTCAGCGGCTCTACAAGAATTAGAAATCATAGGATCTGATGCAAGAACAGTGTGTTTTGGGTAACTGCTGTTTAATGCAAGTGAAATATTGTCTGTTTCTATTTTTTTAACTTCAATAGCATCACCATTACGCAACATAGCATCAGGTGGATTTGAATTATTACCAAGATATGAAAAAACAGAACTTATTTTTTCTAATCTTTTTTCTTCCGTAAGATTAAAAGAATTAGCGAATAAATCTTTTACGTATCCTTCAAGGGCATCACCTGCACTATTTGCACGGTTTCGATTTTGATAATAATCTACAAGATGAATAACAGGATTATTCACTAAATTTATGATAGCGTTTATTATATTCATATAAATAACCTCTTTAAATAGTTAATTTTAAGTTTTTGTACTTTCAATATTATAACATATATAAACCTATCTTTACAAGTATTCACATTAAATAAATTTAACTTTGTCGCTTCATCTCATTCATTGGTAATATTATCAAATATATTTAGGCGGCAATATAAAGTTTAGATTATTTGATATATAGAATTATGGGATTGTTATAGTTTTGTAAAGATAGAGTTTTAAAATTTCATTTCTTTTTTGATTTCACTTGCAAGGTATAAACCTGCAAGAAATCCTCTGATTTCATTTGAAAATGCTGCACTACTGAATAAAGAACCAAGGTCAGAGGATTCATCTTCAGTCAAACGGTTTTCATCAGTTAATTTATATATTGCATTATAAAATTTTTTTTCATTAATTTCTACATTTTCATATTTCGGGACAATTCTATTGACCTTTAAAGAAT
>CAJKOJ010000031.1 GCA_905201505.1 uncultured Eubacteriales bacterium
ATTTTTAATATAGTATATAATCTCATTAATACATATGGTAATGATATTTCTCTTATTTTCCAGTTTATGGAAATATATATATTGCACGCTTATTACTGTCGATATATTTTATAATGTTATATTCCAATATTACCAATAAATGTATTATACTTAAAATATAAACTACAAAAAATTAAAGTAAAGGGGTTAAGTTATATGAAAAAATCTTATAGAACTTATAGAAAAAGAGAAAATCATATAGATAAAAAATATGATATACTAAAAACTGACTACATAAATTCCCACACTGAATATACCTATCAAGCTAAATTGTTTTATAATCGAGATATTGCATACAGTGTTTATTTTGCTTTATACATTATTGCTATAGCTATTTTATATTACTTTATCTTTAAAGAAAACTCATTAGAACATTCAGATGTATTGTTTATAGTAACAGAAAAATTCCTAGAAATTACAATTATCTTATTCGTAGGTGTTTCATACGCATTTATAATTGCAATTTATTTAGATAGTTTTCGTAAAATGGTTAAATCAAAACATAGGGTAATGTTAGCAGCAAAATCAATAAATGAGTTATTCAAAGAGGATGTTATTAAGTGGGAAGGAGAATTTAAATGTACTTTCCAATCACTAAATGACTCTCCTGATATCAACTACCCTAACACCAGTTTTATTAAAATATTATATGCTCTTATTTTATATTGTGTAGTAGAGGTTTCTTTGATTTTTCTTTGCTTTTATACTTTTAAAATTAATGTAATTACTGCAGTATTTGCAGTTGGAATTAGCATTGCATCAGGATTTTTATTTTTTTATTGGTATAGAATATGGTATATTCTTATCAAAAACTATAAAAAAGAATTGTACGATATATTATAATTACTTACTTGAACAAAAATTTTAAAAATAAAACACCATTTACAACTAAATATCTTGTAAATGGTGTTTTAAATTTTAAAAGCTACTTTTCTTTTGGATTAAATATACAAGCCATTACAAATGCAGATACAATTGCAGCTGTAATTCCGCCCGCTGTTGCCTTTAAACCGCCTGTAATTATCCCTAATACCCCTGCCTCATCAATTTCTTTCATTACACCTCTTGCAAGACTGTTTCCAAAACCAAAAAGAGGTACACTTGCACCCGCACCCGCAAATTCAACTAACTTTTGATACCATCCTAAACCACCTAATATACATCCTGTAACAACAAAAAGTACAAGTATTCTTGCTGATGTAAGCTTTGTTTTGTCAATTAATATCTGTCCCAGTACACATATTAATCCACCAACACAAAAAGCCTTAATATAGTCCAATTATATCACCTCAATTCTCTATACCTACACAATGAGCTATTCCTGCAATGCTTTCACCTTGCTGTACACTTGTAGGGCTCATTAAGGCCCCTGTAGGAACAAAAAGCAGTTTGTTTATATTTTTGTGTCTTAGTTTATTGTAAAGCATACCTGCAAACGTCACAGCAGAACAAGCACATCCGCTGCCTCCGCAATGAGTATCCTGATACTCCTTGTCGAATATTTCAATACCACAGTCAATATGGTTTTTACTTATATCTATTCCCTTTTCTTTTAACAGCGTAATTAAAAGATCCTTTCCTACATACCCTAAATCTCCTGTAGCAATTACATCATAATAATCAGGTTTAAACCCAAAGTCTGACAAATGCTGATATATAACATCTGCAGCAGCAGGTGCCATAGCTGCACCCATATTGTTAGCGTCAGTTATACCCATATCAATAATTTTACCTGTTGTTATTCGTCTTATATATGGATGTTCATTTTTGACTGCAAGTACTGCTGCACCATCACCTGTAACAGTCCATGTAGCTGTTGGCGTTCTTTGTGTTCCTAAATCCATAGGAAATCTAAACTGCTTTTCTGCTGATGCGAAATGACTTGATGCACCGCACAGCACATACTTTGCTCCTCCGCTTTCTACTAAAACAGCTCCTAACCCCATAGCTTCACCCATTGTTGAGCATGCACCAAACACACCAAAAAATGGTATCTGAAGGCTTCTTACACCAAATGTTGAGCCACAGCATTGGTTTAACAAATCTCCTGTAACAACATAGCTTATATCATTTGGATTTAGCCCTGCTTTATTTACTGCCAGTTTTAAATTATCAGACGCTATTTTACTTTCTGCCTTTTCCCAACTTTCTTGACCAAATAAATTGTCAGTAAGTATTACATCAAAATATTCTCTTAGAGGTCCCTCACCTTCCTTTGTTCCTACAGTTGACGCTGTAGAAATAATAGATATATCCTTTTCAAATTCCATTGATTGCTTACCTATATGCTTAGCCATATTTCCTCCTTAGGATACAAAATAATAAATTATACCAACTACAATAGATGTGAGAACACCGTACAAGATTACAGGTCCTGCTACAATAAATATTTTTGCTCCCAAACCAAGAATGAATCCTTCTTTTTTAAACTCTATAGCAGGTGCAGTAACTGAATTCGAAAATCCTGTTATAGGCACTATGGAGCCTGCTCCTGCAAATTTGCCTAATTTACTGTATAATCCCAATCCTGTCAGCAAAGACGCCAGCACAACCAAAATTATTGATGTATAAGTACTGCTGTCCTCCGTACTCAGTCCGAATACATTACACCAATTTGTTATAAATTGACCTATACAACAAATTATCCCACCCACCACAAACGCCTTAATGCAATTTGTAACTATCGGACTGTTTGGAGAAGCCTTTTTAACCATATCACTATATTTTTCTTTGGTAATTTCCTTACCCATAACATATCACTCCTTATATTGAATATATCCTTTAAATCTGATAAAATCCGTCTGCAAAATAATACAGCATTGAGCCTATAGCTTTTCCTAAGGCTAAAGCAATAATAAAATATTTAATTCCTTTGTAAAGCATTGTTCTTCTTGAAAGTATCGGCATAACATCCAATACTTCTGCCAATGAAACAGCAAGGCATCCGTAAAATATACCTATTGACAATCCAAATGCCATTGCAGGAATAACACCAATTGGCAAATAATAATTAAACATTATTGTAAATACACCAAATATACCGCCTGCAATAATTGCATTCTCATAAAATACTATATGACTGCTTGTTTTAGTTTTGTCTGCCAGTCTAGGTACTATTCCTATTATTGCAATAAAAGCAAATACAGCACCGGATATTACAGCTCCTCCGCCAATACCCAAAAGAATTAATATTAAATACTTAAGTATTGTCATTACTGTTCTCCTTTTTTATCTTTGCTGTTTTTTTCCCTGTTTAATGTATCTATAAGATTTGTATTTACCTCATCTTCATAAACAGACAACTCCACTTCAATAGGAGTAGGGTCACTTGTCAGCTTCTTATTACCCAAATGATTAAAGAATACTACTATTCCTACTGCCAATCCTATTGAATAAGGCAAATTTATAATAGCAGGATTTTCTACTCTTTCTCCAAAAAATATATAATAGTAATTTTCAAAAACTGTAGCCATCTGAGCATCAGAGTGAAAACTCATTATAGCTGTAGCAGAACCTGCAAAAAGAACCAATGCCACAAAAATTATTTTTGTATAAAGCCAAATTTTATTGCTTTTTTTAGGCTGTGCATACTCAATTACTGTATCCATTTCACCAACATTACTTATAGTATTACCCGGCAAAGCCTTGTCAATGGCATTTATAATATCAATTACAGATACAAGATAACATTTGTTTTTCTTTTCTTTAATTTCCATTATTTTTATATTCTCTATCCGCGATTTTAAGCTGCTTTCAGAATATACTTCTGCAATATCTTTAATATGCACAGGACCTGTTTTTTCTACTTTATACTTTTTGTCAGGCTTTATATATATATCCATTACATCACCTCATTTTCAATAACAAAATTGATTTAAATTATATTTGTAAAAATAATGCATACTTCCGCATACAGTATTATTTGTATATTATTAAGTTTTATACCGAACACGTTTACGATTTTATTTATATTTTTATATAACAAAAAAATAAACTCGTGTTTTTTGTTTTAACACGAGTTTATTTCTCAGATTTAAAGTATATTTATTAACTTTTAATATAATGTAAATTACACTTTAATATATTTTTAGATTAAATGTGTATTTATTCTAGGCAAAAAGTGTAAGCTGGTCAGTTTCTCTCATATTCCCCAAAATACCGGCGTCACGCAGCATTTGTATATTGCTTTGTCCAAGACCTGTTCTTTTCTGCAGTTCTTCAATTGTTTCAAAAGTACCGTCTTCCCTTGCTGATACAAGGGACTCTGCCGCTGTTACACCAAAACCTGATATTGTACATAAGGGTGGTAATATAAACTTTTCACCCTCTTCATTTTCAATTACTTTAAACTTAGTTATACCTGAATTATATAAATCAATAGGTGCAAATTTAAGTCCTCTTGCATAAAGTTCTATAACCAGTTTAAGCATATCGGCTGTGGTCTTATCCTTAGCACTGGCTTCCTTACCCATTGACATAATATTTTCATAATTTTCTCTTGCTTTTTCCTCACCAAAGCACATTATACTGTAATCAAAATCATCATATTTTACTGAAAAAGTTGCAGCATAAAAAGCATGGGGGAAATTAATCTTAAAATATCCTATTCTGAAAGTATTTGTACAATACGCAACAGCGTGTCCTTTAGGGAACATATATTTAATTTTTTTACAGCTGCCTATGTACCAATCAGGCACATTATGTTCTCTCATAAGAGCTTCTTCATCAGCTGTCAGTCCCTTGCCCTTTCTTACATGTTCCATTATTGAAAAGGCATCTCCGTTAGGCACATTGTGAAGCATAAGATATACCATAATATCGTCTCTTGTAGGTATAACTTCATTCAGAGTACATGTACCGTTTGCAATAAGTTCCTGAGCATTTCCGTTCCAAACATCTGTACCATGAGAAAGTCCTGATATTTTTACTAGACCCGAAAAATTTTGAGGCTGTGTTTCTACAAGCATACCTATAACAAAAGGTGTACCAAATTCAGGTAATCCCAACGACCCTGTGGGGCAGCCATAAATATCCTCTGACTTTATTCCCAAAGCATCAGGACTTGTAAACAATGACATTGTAGCCCTATCGTTCATAGGCACGTTAAGAGGGTCAAAACCAGTAATATCTTTAAACATTCTAAGTATGGTAGGCACATCATGTCCCAGCATATCAAGCTTTAACAGGCAGCTGTCAATTTTATGATAATCAAAATGAGTAGTTGTAACACCTGATTCGGACTTATTTGCCGGATGCTGAACAGGACAAAATTCATAAATATCTGTATAATCAGGTACAACAACAAGACCGCCGGGATGCTGACCTGTTGACCGCTTTACGCCTACACAGCCATTTACAAGCCGCCTTTTTTCAGCCCCCTTTAAATTAATACTCTTTTGCTCACAATATTTAAGTACATAGCCAAACACAGTCTTATCTTGCAGCGTAGCTATTGTACCTGCCTTAAACACATGCCCTTTACCAAATAGCTCTTCACAGTATTTATGAGCTCTTGTCTGATCCTCACCGGAAAAATTAAGGTCAATATCAGGCTCCTTATCACCATTAAATCCCAGGAAAGTTTCAAATGGTATAGCCTGTCCGTCCTTATTCATTTCAGCACCACAGTGAGGACACTTTTTATCAGGAAGGTCAAAACCTGAGTTTCCGGCAACTTTCTGCACTTCTTCTGATGTAAAATCAGAATATTTACAATTCGGACATACATAATGAGGGTCAAGAGGATTTACCTCTGTAATACCTGCCATTGTTGCAGCAAATGAACTTCCTACAGAACCTCTAGAACCAACAATATAACCATGGTCATTTGAATCCCACACCAATTTTTGAGCAATTATATAAAGTACAGCATAGCCATTGCCTATGATTGAATTAAGTTCTTTATTAAGACGTTCTTCAATGTTTGCAGGCAAAGGATCGCCGTATATGGACTTAGCCTTAGTTGTTGTAATTTCCCTTAATTCCTCGTCTGATCCCTCAATAACAGGCGGGCATTTTCTGTTAGGTACAGCATAGATACCGTCATCAATCATATCAGCAACTAAATTTGTATTGGTTACAACTATTTCATACGCCTTTTCAGGAGTTAAATACTTAAATTCATCAAGCATTTCCTGTGTAGTTCTGAAATATAACGGCGGCTGATTTTCTACTTCGTCAACTTTAAACCCCTCGCCTATTTGAACAATTTTTCTAAAATCTGCACAGTCAGGGTCTATAAAGTGAACATCACCTGTAGCAACAACAGGTCTGTTATATTTATCACCAAGTTCAATAATTTTCTTATTAATATCAATTAAGTCATCCCAACTGTTTACCGACTTACTGTTTTTCTTTGTATTGCCAATCATATACTGATTGTTACCTAAAGGCTGGACCTCTAAATAGTCATAAAATTCAACTATTTCCTTTAAATCCTCTTCAGGCATATCATTATATACCGCTTCATATAGATCTCCAGCCTCACAGGCAGAACCTAATATAAAGTTTTTTCTGTACTTCATTATTTCAGATTTAGGGAAGTGTGGTCTTCCTCCCCTTTTGCCAAAATATTTTGTATGGGCATCAGATACCAGCTTATACAAATCCTTTACTCCATCTTGATTCTTAGCAAAAATAATTATATGATAACGTTTTCTAATCTTTGATTTATCTATATTTTTTGCTCCAAGTTCATTGAGAGAGTTTATGTTGTTTTCTCCCTGTTCTTTAAGCATATCTATAAATTTAATAAAACATTCTGCCGTTGCTTCTGCATCATCAACAGCCCTGTGGTGGTTTTCAAGAGATACGCCGAGGGCATCACATATTGTATCAAGTTTGTAATTTCTCAAATTAGCAATAAGTGTTTTACCAAGTTCAACAGTGTCAATAATGCTGTTGTCAAATACAATATTGTTTTCTTTTGCAAATCTTCTTATAAATGCAGTGTCAAAACCTGCATTATGTGCAACAACAACACTTTCTCCTATAAAATCTAAAAATTCAGGTAAAATAACATCTTCATCAGGTGCATTTTCTACCATATCATCATATATGCCTGTAAGCTTTGAAATCTTATCTGATATGTGTTCCTTAGGATTCACAAAAGTTGAATATCTGTCAACTATTTTACCCCTGACAACTTTAACAGCACCAATTTCAATGATTTTGTCAGTATTAGTATTTAATCCTGTAGTCTCAAGATCAAATACTACATAGGTATCATCAAGACTTTGACCTTTAGGATTTTTAACAACTGCACCCATATCATTTACCATATAGCCCTCACAGCCATAGAGCATTTTTATATCTCTGCCGTGAAGAGCATGCTCAGCTTCAGGGAAAGCCTGTACAACGCCATGATCAGTTATTGCAAGAGCTTTATGTCCCCACGCACAGGCTCTGTCAATATAATCTGCAACAGGGGTTACTGCGTCCATCATACTCATATTTGTATGCAGATGCAGCTCCACTCTTTTAACCTCAGCATCATCTGTTTTTATCGGCGGCTCCTCTGCGGCATTTACCATATTTATTATTAGTACCTGTTCATTGTTTTCATATTTATCATAATCAAGATTACCTTTAACCTTAATATACTTTCCCTTTTTCAGAAGCCCTTTAAACCTTTCCTTGTAGTCATCGGGAGAACAGAATAATTTAAGAGGTACACAGTCTGTCCCGTCATATATATCTGTTTTTACAATGTATCCGCCTTTTCTTGTTTCAGTAATTTCAGTTTCGGAATAAATCCTGCCCTGAACCGTTACCATACCGTTTATCCTACAGGCTTCTTCTATTGTTATTACATCATCTTTTATTTCATCTGTATTTGCATTTCCTGATTTAACACGCTTTTTAAACTTACTCTCAGCAACAACCGGTGCAGCAATTTTAGGAGAAGCCTCTTCAAAGCTTATAACATTTTCAAGGTAAGACTTTGCTCTTTCTTTTTTAATTTTATTATATTTTTCTTTTTCAGCCTCATTAAGCGGTTTGTCTTTAAATTTAACCTTATATTCCAGCTTAAGTCTGTTTCTTAAAGCATTTTCAATTAAATTATTAATTCCAAGTATCTCAAATGTTTTATATGTATTATTTTCCACTTCAATAACAAGGGTATTATCTTCTAAGTGCCATTCAGCTCTTTTAAAAACAGGTGAACAGCATATACTCTTTTTATAAACTATTTCAGAAAGCTTTGCCCAGTATTTTTCAATTTTTTCTTCAGGTGCAAGCTTTTCCATAGGATAGCATATCGACGCCTTAACCTGACTTATTCCCGGAAAAGACTCAATAATATCCTCTTTGAAATCATCAAGACAGCTTTCATCGACAAAGTTATCAGATTCCAATGAAACTTCCATTGTTTTTGTCTGAAACCATACCTTGACATTAGATACAACTGCATTTTTTAAATTGCTTTTCACATTTGCAGACAGATGCATTTTGCCAAACACATCCTCAAACATAGCCTTTTCCATTATTTTCACCTAACCTAAAGCTTTTCTATTTCCTCCATAAGAGCGTTTAACAGCTCACTTTCAGGGAGCTTTTTAACTATTTCACCTTTTTTGAATATAAGTCCGTAGCCTTTTCCGCCGGCAATTCCAATATCAGCTTCTCTTGCCTCACCGGGACCATTTACCGCACATCCCATTACAGCTACCTTAATATCTTTGTTAATATTGCTGCATAGCTTTTCTACCTTGTTTGCAAGCCCTATTAAATCAATACAAGTTCTTCCGCATGTCGGACAGGAAACAAATTCCACCCCAAATTTCCTTAATCCTAAATCCTTTAAAATAGCCTTTGCAACTCTGACCTCTTCAATAGGGTCTCCTGTCAGTGACACTCTAATAGTATCACCTATACCCATTGCAAGTATAGCACCAATGCCAACAGCTGACTTTATAGTTCCTGACCACTCTGTACCTGATTCTGTAATTCCAAGATGAATAGGATAATCCACTTCTTCAGAAAGCAAACTGTATGTTCTCAGTGAAAAAGGTACATTAGATGCTTTTATTGACATAACAATATCATAAAAATCTAGCTTTTCAAGAATTTTGACGTGTCTCATTGCACTTTCAACAAGACCTTCGGGAGTTACTTCTCCGTATTTTTCAAGTATATCCTTTTCAAGTGAACCTGAGTTTACACCTATACGTATAGGTATATTTTTAGCTTTTGCCGCCTCAACAACAGCCTTAACCCTGTCCTCTCCTCCTATATTCCCTGGATTAATTCTAAGTTTATCAATACCCATTGCAATAGCCTTCAATGCAAGCCTGTAATCAAAATGAATATCTGCAACAAGAGGAATATGAATTCTTCTTTTTATTTCACCAAGGGCTTCAGCAGCAGCCATATCAGGTACAGCAACTCTTATTATTTCACATCCCTCATTTTCCAGGTCCATTATCTGCTTTACTGTGGCATTTACATCAGCTGTCTTTGTATTACACATTGACTGTATTGCAATAGGATTGTCACCGCCTACAGATACATTTCCAATCTTAACAACTCTTGTTTTTTTTCTCTTAATGTAATCCATATTTTTCTCCTTTACATTAACTTAATCACATCATTAAATGCAATATATATGCCAAGTGCCATTAACAGTACAAAACCAATAAAATGAATAAAGCCCTCAACATTAGGCGGAACTCTTCTTCTTGTTATAAGTTCAATAAAACCTATTACTATTCTTCCTCCGTCCAAAGCAGGCAGAGGGAATAGATTAAGAACTCCCAGATTTGCACTGAGCAGTACTGTAAGATTAAGCAAAGATACTACAACAGCACTCATACCTACTTTTACATTTTCGGTATATACCTGACCAATTGCAGATGTTACACCAATAGGTCCTGACAATTCTGTTACAGCAACTTTTGTTGTTATAAGTCTTACAAAACTTATAACAGTTATTTTTATTATTGATATAACAGACCAAAAACCTGACACAATATATTCCCAAAATTCACCTTTTATTATTTTTCCGTCAGCATTTAAATTCATTATGTCAAAATAAGGACCTTTATAAGCAAGCCCTACACCATAAAAGTATCCGCCTTCTTTTTCGGCAGGAGTAATTGTAAAATTAATTTTTTTACCGTTTCTTTTTACTGTTATACTGTCTGCTACACCATTTCCTTTTTGGAAAAAGTCCACATCCTGTTTTAAATGTGTATTGTGACCATTCACCAAAATAATTTTGTCACCAACTTCAATTCCTGCTTCCTGAGCAGGAGAATTGTTACTGACATAAGTAACTGTTGTAGTGGACATTGGAACACACAAACTGATACATATCATAATAATAAGTGCAAGAACAAAATTCATAAGAGGTCCGGCAAAAGATATTATAATTTTTTGCACAGGTGTTGTGTCATTAAATGAAATCACATCGGTTCTTTCTCCGACTTCTTCCTCCATTCTGCAAAATCCGCCTATTGGAAATAATCTTAAATTATAGGCAGTGTCACCTTTTTTAAACCCGCACAATTTTGGTCCCATTCCCACAGCAAATTCAGAAACCAATACATTAAACTTCTTTGCAGCAATCATATGTCCTGCTTCATGTATAACTACGATAACAGTAAAAATTAATAAAGTTAATATTATTGACAATTATTTCACCTCTAAAGTTTTAGTATATTCCCTTGCCCAATTATCAGCTTCAAGTACATCTTCAAGAGAATAATTATACTTAACATTATATGCACTCATTGCCATTTCTATTAATTTTGAAATATCTGTAAATGCAATTTCTCGTTTAATAAATTTTTCAACAGCAATTTCGTTTGCTGCATTTAAAACAGCAGGCATAGTACCGCCTGTTCTTATAGCCTTATATGCCAATTCCAGACACGGGAATTTATCAATTCTTGGTTTTTCAAAAGTCAGATTATTATGTTCAAAAAAATTGATTTTAGGAAAAGAGTTTACTATTCTCTTAGGATAAGTCAAAGCATACTGTATAGGGACCTTCATATCAGGCAGTCCAAGCTGAGCAATTACTGCACCATCTTCATATCCAACCATAGAATGTATAATACTTTGAGGATGTACTAAAACTTCAATTTGTTCCAAATCTACATTAAATAGCCACTTAGCTTCTATAACCTCAAGTCCTTTGTTCATAAGTGTAGCAGAATCTACTGTAATTTTTTTCCCCATATTCCAATTAGGGTGCTTTAATGCATCATCAATTGTTACCTTCGATACATCTTCCCACGTTCTGAAAGGACCGCCTGACGCTGTTAGGAATATTTTATCAATTTTATTTCCCTCATTACCTTGAAGCGATTGAAAAATTGCCGAATGTTCACTGTCTACAGGATACATTTTCACGCCATTTTCTTTTAACAAATTCATCACAAGTTCACCTGATGTTACAAGTGTTTCCTTGTTAGCAAGTGCAATGTTTTTCTTAGCTTTTATAGCCTCCACAGTTGGTACAAGACCTATATTTCCTACAACAGAATTTACAACTGTATCTGTTCCTTTTGCTGTTGCAACTTCAATAAGTCCCTCCATACCTGTTGTTACCTTAACATCAAGATCTGTTATTCTTTTTTTCAATTCCTCAGCTTTTTCACTGTTCATTACACACACAAGGGAGGGTTTAAATTCCCTTATTTGTTTTTCAAATAAATCAATTCTTGTATTAGTACTCATAGCTGTTACATTAATACCGCCAATATCTCTTATTACTTCAAGAGTTTGAGTACCAATGGAACCTGTAGAGCCCAATATTGCAATATTTTCTGTCACAACAAACACTCCTTAAGAAAATAATAACATTAATATATAAACTAAAGGCAGAGTAAAAAGAACAGAATCAAATCTGTCCAGTACACCGCCGTGACCAGGCATTATATTACCGTAGTCTTTTATTTTAACATATCTCTTTATACTTGATGCAGCCAAATCACCAAACTGTGCTACAATTGAGCCAATAGCACCTGTAACTGCAAATATTAAAACAAAATTTATTGAAAGACTATACATTTTGTGACAGATAAAGGCATATATGGCAGAAAGCAATGCCGCAGTTACAACACCGCCAACAGCACCTTCAACTGACTTCTTAGGGCTCAATTCAGGAGTAAGCTTATGTTTTCCAAATTTAGAACCTATGAAATAAGCACCTGTATCACTGCCAAAAGCAAATATAAAAGGAAGCCATGCAAAAATAATGGATACTTCTCTTATATTACAAATAAAACTCATTAAAACACCAAGATAGAAAAATCCAAAAAGTGTTATTGCTCCATCATTAACATTATTTGTTCTGTGACATATAACAAGAATAAACAATATTGCAAGAGTTGCTATTGAAAAAGCAACTTTAATATATGTTATATCTACGTTATTGTCAAACAAATAGTATGAATAAGCTATTTCAAGCAGGAAACCTGCTATATGCACAGTCTTTATTTTGCCTGAAACAGCCTTGTACAGTTCATACATTCCAATTAAAGACAATACGGCAACAGCCAAACGTAAAGGTAAACCACCGTAAATCACAAAAAATAGAAGCAATGGTATTGCAACTATGGCAGATATAATTCTTACAGCCATTATTTTTTCCCCTCATTTCTTCCGCCAAAGCGTCTGTCTCTGCTTTGGTAACTTTTTATAGCATTTTTAAAATCATCAATTGTAAAATCCGGCCACAGCTTATCTGTAATATAATACTCAGAATAAGCACTTTGCCACATAAGAAAATTGCTTGTTCTCAGTTCACCGCTCGTTCTTATTATAAGTTCTGGGTCAGGAGTCCCTGCACTGTCAAGATAATTTGAAATAAGGTCTTGTGTAATATCTTCAGGTTTTAACTTATTGTCTTTAACATCTTGTGCAATCTTTTTTACTGCCCTAGTTATTTCATCTCTTCCACCGTAATTCATAGCAATTGTCAAGTGAATGCCCTTCTTATTCTTTGACGCTTCCTTCAAATTATTAATATCTTTCTGCAAATCAGGAGAAAGGGCTGAAAGGTCACCTATAGAATCAACTCTGAAATCACTGTCAGCATATTCTTTGAAATATTTATTTATGTACTCTCTTAAAATCCCCATAATGCCGCTTACTTCTTCCTCAGCTCTTGACCAATTTTCAGTTGAAAAAGCGTATACAGTTATATGTTCAACACCCATTCCCTTTGCATTGTTTAAAAGAGTATCAAGTGCTTTTGCTCCCTGCCTGTGCCCAAACACACGAGGCAGCATTCTTTTCTTAGCCCATCTTCCGTTGCCGTCCATTATTATACCTATATGCTTAGGTACTTCTTTTGCAGCCATAATTTATACCTTTTCCCGACTATTATATCGGAAATGCAAACTCAAAGGGTAAAAGCCTGTTTGCATTTATCCTTTCTTTTGAATTCTTTCACCCGCATATCAAATAAGGCTGTCACAAATGTAATTAACACTCAGACAGCCTAAAATTTTAAATTAAACAATCCTTAGATAGACATTACCTCTTTGCTCTTAGCTTCAACAGCCTTATCAACAGCTTCGATATTTTTATCAGTCATCTTCTGAATTTCTGTTTCAAGGTCTTTCTTTTCATCTTCTGTAATATCGCCGTTTTTCTCAAGCTTCTTAGCAGCGTCCATTGCATCTCTTCTTACATTTCTTATGGCAACCTTGCAATCTTCGCCGAGTTTTTTAACCTCTTTGGTTAAAGACTTTCTTCTCTCCTCATCAAGCTCAGGGAATACAAGTCTTATAACTTTACCGTCACTATTAGGATTAATACCAATATCAGCTGAATTAATACCTCTTTCAATAGCCTTTATAGTACTTGCATCAAAAGGCTGAACACATATAACTCTTGCCTCCGGTACAGAAATATTTGCAACCTGATTAAGTGGCATTTCCATACCGTATGCTTCAACCATAACCTTATCAAGAACATGAGTATTTGCTCTTCCTGCT
The DNA here is from genome assembly GCA_905201505.1 of uncultured Eubacteriales bacterium. Classification (GTDB taxonomy): domain Bacteria; phylum Bacillota; class Clostridia; order Lachnospirales; family CAG-274; genus Gallispira. The sequence goes on from CAJKOJ010000031.1 coordinate 13,992, forward strand.
CTTATTCCTATAAGCTCATTTTTTAAATTATTGAGAGATTTCTCCATCTTTGCTTCAAAAACTTTAGTATGTTCTGACATAATATACCTCCAAATTTTATATTTTTAAACGGTTACAACTGTACCGATTTTTTCACCTTTAGCAGCCTTAATAATTCCGTTTTCTTCAGCCAAACCGAAAATAACCACAGGAATTTTATTTTCATAACAAAGGTTAGCAGCTGCAATATCTATAACCTTTAAGTTTTTTTCTACAATATCTTTGCATGGTATTTCATCAAATTTCTTTGCATAAGGATTTGTTGCAGGATCACTGTCATATACACCATCAATTGCCTTTGCAAATAAAATTGCGTCAGCTTCAAGCTCACAAGCCCTTAACGCAGTGACAGTATCAGTTGAGAAGAACGGATGTCCAATACCGGCAGCAAAAATAATAACCTTGCCTTCTTCAAGATACTTATTAGCTAAATCCTTTGAAAATTCTACAGTTACAGTACCTATTTTAATAGGGGTCATAACTATGGCATCAATGCCCTTTTGTCTGCAGCAGTCTGCAACATATATAGCATTCATAACAGTAGCAAGCATACCAATTTGGTCAGCCTTTACTCTGTCCATATCGGGATTGGCACTTCTGCCTCTCCAAAAGTTTCCGCCGCCTACTACAAGAGTAGTCTTTGTGCCCATTGCAATAACTTTTTTAATCTGTTCAATAATTGAAAAAATTGTGTTATTATCAAAACTTTTGCTTGTATCCCCGGCAAGAGCTTCGCCGCTTAGCTTTAGTACTACTTTGTTATACATTAATCACGCACTCCTTCCCATTTCAACATTTTTATTTTAACATATATTTGTACTTTTGGCTATACTATTTTATCAAATTTTGAAATTTTTTTATAAATTTATCCTATAATTTGACCTAATAAAAAAGCAGACTTAAACTTCAGTCTGCTTTAACGCTTTTTACTCTATGCCTGTTACTTCATATCCAGCGTCAGTAACAGCTTTTTTAATAACATCATTATCGGCATTGCCTGTAATAACAGCACACTTATCTTCAAGAGAAACATTTACTTCACCGATGCCCTCAATAGATTTTAATGCCTTTTCTACATGAGCAACACAATGACCGCACATCATTCCTTCAATATTAATTTTTTTCATTTTAGTTTCCTCCTTAATTACATTTTCTTTTATATTACTTAAAACATTTGGCTTAAATTTTCTCAACCTTAATGCATTTGTTACAACACTTACCGAACTAAAGCTCATTGCAGCTGCACCTATCATAGGATTTAAAAGAGGTCCCCCGAATAAATAGAGCACTCCGCACGCAACGGGTATTCCTATACAATTATAGAAAAATGCCCAAAACAAATTTTGCTTAATATTTCTTATTGTTGCTCTGCTAAGTTCCAAAGCACTTATAACATCTGTTATATCATTTTTTACAAGAATAATATCAGCAGATTCTATAGCAACATCTGTGCCGCTGCCTACTGCTATTCCCACATCACTCTGAGCAAGTGCAGGTGCATCATTAATCCCGTCACCTACCATAACGACAACTTTTCCTTTATTCTGCAATTCTTTTACCTTTTCAGCTTTATCTTCAGGCATTACTTCTGCAATTACATTTGTTATACCTGCACTTTTAGCTATAGCCTTAGCCGTTATACTGTTGTCACCGCTTATCATATAAGTTTCTATACCCATATTATTAAGCTCATCTATAGCTTTTTTACTTGTATTTCTTAAAGTATCTGCAACAGCAATTATACCAGCAAATTTGTCATCAACAGAAGCATACATTACTGTCTTTCCCTGTCTTGACAAACTCCTTGCTATAGTTGTTGCCGAATCTTTTATCAGTTTGTCATTGCCAACAGCAACTTTATGACCGTTTACTTTTCCTGTAATTCCCATTCCTGATATTGCTTTAAAATCACTAATATCTGTATAAAAATCATTACAGCTTTTTACAATTGCTTCTGCCAATGGATGTTCAGAAGCCTTTTCAAGAGAGGCAACCAACTTTACAAGTTCATCTTTGTCAAAATCATTTGTTATAACATCTGTAACTTTAGGTATACCCTCTGTAATAGTTCCTGTTTTGTCAAATACAACAGTATTTACCTTATGGGTAAGTTCTAAAATGTTACCGCCTTTTATTAATATGCCAAGTTCTGCTCCTCGTCCTGTACCGACCATAATAGCCGTAGGTGTTGCCAACCCCAAAGCACACGGGCAGGCAATTACAAGGACTGATACAAATATTTTTATAACAAATGCAAAATTTTCACCGTTTAAAAGCCAAAAAACTGCCGCTGCAAGTGCAATGCACATTACTACAGGTACAAATATACCCGCTACCTTATCTGCTAATTTTGAAATAGGTGCTTTACTTCCCTGGGCATCTTCAACCAGCTGTATTATTTTAGCAAGTGCTGTATCTTTACCTACTTTTGTTGTTTTTATCTTTATATATCCGTTTTTGTTTATGCTTCCTGTTACAACATTTGAACCGACACTTTTACTTACAGGCATACTTTCACCTGTCAGCATTGATTCATCAACGCTTGTACTTCCTTCTATAACTATACCGTCAACAGGAATTTTTCCTCCCGGCTTTACTGCAACTATATCATCTGTATTAACTTCTTCAATTTTCTTTTCAATTTCTTTGCCGTCAGCAATGACAATTGCAGTTTTGGCTCCCAATGCCATAAGATTTTTTATTGCACCTGATGTTTTTGACTTGCCTCTCGCTTCAAGATATTTTCCAAGCATAATGAGAACCAAAATCATTGCACCTGATTCAAAATAAAGGTTGTGCACCATTTCAGTCTGACCTATATAAATCTCATAAGTTGAAAATAAGCTGTACAGTATTGCCGCACTGGTTCCAACAGCTATAAGACTATCCATATTAGGACTACCATGAAGCAATGTCCTAAATCCGACTTTATAAAAATTTCTGCCTATAATTACAACTGGTATTACCAGTAAAAGCTGTATTACAGCGAAATTTAAAGGATTATTCATAGGCATTATTATATTTGGAACAGGGGCACCAAACATATGTCCCATTGAAATGTAAAAAAGAGGAATACCAAAAACACAGGCAAGAATAAGAGAATTTCTCATTTTTATGAGTTCAATGTCCTTATCAAGCTTTTCTTCATCTGCAATGCCATACCCTGCTTCTACAACAGCCGCCTTTATTTTATCAATATCTGTTTTACTTTCATTAAAGTCAACTGTTAATTTTTCAGTAGCTATGTTCACATTGCATTTTTCAACTCCGTCAACTGAGCTTACTGCTTTCTCAACAGCTCTTACACAAGCACTGCAAGTCATACCTGTTATAATTAAAATTTCATTTTTCATATCTTCCCTCCTCTATAATCTTTTTATATGTTTATTTCATTAACTTTTGTAAAGTTGTTACTAATTCGTCAATTATTTCATCGTTACCTGCTTTTATATTATTTGCAACACAGGTTCTAATATGATTGGCAAGAAGTTCCTTGTTAAAAGCATTTAACGCAGCATTAGCAGCTGCTGCTTGTATCAGAATATCGGGGCAATAAGCGTTTTTCTCAACCATTCCCTTTATTCCCCTTATCTGTCCTTCAATTCGGTTAAGTCTGTTAATTAGTGACTTATATTCTTTAAGACTTCGTTCTTTTGTTTTGTGACAGCATTCAACTGCACACTCCTCACTTTTTTTGCAGAATTCCTTTTCCATACCTACACCGCCTTCCTTACCTTTCTAATATAGATAATATACCCTATAGGGGTATATGTCAAGATTTTTTTCAAAAAAATAACCTTGTTAAAATTTAACAAGGTTATTAATTATATTTTAAACAACTTGCTTATCCTTCCATTTGCCGCTTCTGTATCTTATAATAAAGCAAACAGCTCTTACACACCAGTCCATAATCATAGCAACCCATACACCAAATACTCCAAGACCTAAATACTGACCTAGTATATAACTGAATATAACTCTGCATATCCACATTGATATAATTGATGTAATCATACTGAATTTTACATCACCTGCCGCTCTGAATACACAAGGCAGTATAAAGGCAAAAGGCCATATAATCATAGCACATGTACCGTGGAGTATGAGAATATGCGTTGCAGCTGTTGCGGCCATATCTGACAAATTGTATGCTTTCATAATAAGCGGCATACATATGAAAGTAATACCCACAGTGATTATTACACCCATGTATGCTAAAATATGAAGTTTTTTTGTGTAATATTTTACTTGTTCATAATCGCCGGCACCAACACACCTTGATATAACGGTAATCATAGCCAGACAAGCAGCCTGACCTGTCAAATTTTGAAAATTTGCAACTATGTTGCTTATTGCATTAGCAGCAATTGCATACGTACCAAAAGTTGAAACAAGGCTTAAAACAAGTATTTTACCCAATTGAAACATACTGTTTTCCATACCGTTAGGTATACCTATATAAAGTATACGCTTTACCATATTCCATTTTATTCTGTATTTAAAAGTCTTTTTAATGTGCAAAGGTAAATCCTGATTGCAGGCAAGATATATTATTACCACAGCTGCAAATACTCTTGATACCAGTGTAGGTATAGCAACACCTTCTGTTCCGCACTTAAAACCATATATAAGTATTGCATTTCCTATTACATTTATAATATTCATCCATATAGATACTTTCATTGATACCTTTGAATTTCCCATTGATCTGAATATAGCGGCACCGCAATTATAAAGTGCAATAAAAGGTATAGATGCAGTAACTATAAGCAAATATATATTTGCATGGGATTCAACATCAGGCTCAATTTGTCCGAAAACACCGTGTAATATTGAATTTTTGCATAAATACACCAATGTCATTACAGCAACCGAAATAAGTGTTACAAACCAGACCAGCTGATTTGAAGCTTCACAGGCATTGTCCTTATCTTTAAGTCCAAGATACTGACCTGCAACAACAGCACCTCCGGTCGCCAAGGCGGAAAACACCTGTATCAGCAATATAAAACAGCTGTCAACCAATGACACACCTGATACAGCAGATTCACCAACTGAGGCTATCATAATAGAATCAGCTAAACCTACCAATATTGCAAGCAACTGTTCTACCATAAGCGGTATAAGCAGTGCTGTTAAATCTTTTCTTGAAAATAAATATTTGCTTGTATCTTTTTTTTCTCTCATACTATCAACTCCCTAAAGGTGTATTATACATTTTTTACCCAAATTTTACAATAGTAAACTTGCCCTATTCTTTTTTATAAAAATAAATTTAATTGTGCTTAATCTCCATAACACAAAAAAACTGTTGTAAATTTGAATTTACAACAGTTTTTATAGCTGTTAATATTTTCCTTTATATATTTCCTTTGCTTCTTCTGTGTATTTAGAAACAAACTCTGTTTTGCCATTTGTGTATAAATCTCTGTCATATTCATATTGCTTCCACAAATCAAACTTCAATTTTTCGTATTCATACGCAATAATTTCATTATTTATCAAATAATCTCTGAAATATAATTCATCATTATCACCATAGTATCTTAAATGTAAATGATATACTTTTTCATCAAAGCCGTTTTTTGTATAACCTTTATTAAAAGAAATCCTGTTTTTACTTTGGCTCATACAAATATAACCATTTAGTGTTAAAACTTCTTTAATTTTTTCCATACTGCAATCTAAAGGTATTTCAACAAGAATATCAATTATTGGCTTAGCCCATATTGTATCAACAGCAGTACTTCCAATGTGACTTATACGCATTGTCTTACTATAGGGTAAAATAATTTGAAGTCTGTTTTTTTCAACTTTAAACCATTCACTCCAAATAATATTATGCTCAGTTAAGAAAATAGGAAATAGCCGCCACAACTCTTTTAAGTTCATTTCTGAAAGCTCTTTTCCCATAATATTCTCCTATACTAAATTTATTAAAACTCATCCAAAAACTTCTGAAGTACCTTTGCAAATTTTCCTATATGAATGGTGTGCCTGAACAGATAAAGGCATAACAATATGTCCGTCTTTTTCATAGAATTTGCCCCAGTCAAATAAGGGTGTTGCATTATCATTATTGCCCGAATTAGTATGAGAAATATGGGTATATGTTATCCACGGCATAGGAGAACATTGAAATACGTCATTTCCTAAAGGTCCTGTAAAATATTCTTTTTGTTCTCTTGCTGTTTTTTCTGCCAATCTTACATATTCTTCTATATCATCTTTAATTGGTACATTAACAACCTTAAATAATTCACTGTCAGTATTCAGATATGTAAAAGCCGTGTCAATTTTATCAAACAGAACAATATTGCCGTCTAAAAACCTATATCTAAATTCTTCAATTTCATTTGCACATTTGCAAACAGCATAAACCATAGAAATAGTAAATGAGAAATTTTGTTGTTTTATTTTTTTAAGAAAATTTGTAATATCCACCTCAAAAGTCACACAAAATGCAGGTTCAACACTATTTCTGAATACCATACAATGTGTTGCTCTATTCCAAGTATTTAGGTCAATAATTTTATAATTATTCATTATTAAAATTCCTTTCAAATATTAAATTTTCTATATTAACAAACTTAAAATTTCATTTATATTCTGTCTATTCAAATTTCATAACTTTCATACAACTATTTATAAAAATTTATTAACTTCTTAAAACTGTCAAGGGAATTTTCAACAGTAGACTTGTCAACACAATAAGCTATCCTGAAATACCCCGGACAGGCAAAATTTGAACCCGGTACAATAATAAGTCTGAAATCTTTAGCCTTCGTACAAAATTCTTTGTCATCTGCAATAGGACACTTAGGGAACATATAGAAAGTACCCTTTGGCTCAACACATTCATAACCCATTTCTGTAAGAGCCTTGTATAGAATGTTTTTATTTTCTTCATACACTGATAAATCTGATGTTTTGCCTATAACCTTTTTTATTACCTTTTGCTGAAGTGTGGGAGCATTAACAAAGCCAAGTATTCTGTTAGCCACAACCATTGCATCAATAACATCATTAAAATCATCCAGCTCATTTGGAACCACAAGGTATCCAATTCTCTCCCCGGGAAGGGATAAACTTTTTGAATAAGAATACCCAACAATAGTATTTTTATAATAATTTGTAACATAAGGAATCTCTATACCGTTAAAAGCAATTTCTCTGTATGGTTCATCACTAAAAAGATAAATTGATGTACCGAATTCTTTTTGCTTTCTTTCAAGTATTTCAGACATTTTCTTAATATCCTCTTCAGTATACACTGCACCTGTAGGATTGTTTGGGCTGTTTATAATTACACATTTTGTTTTAGCTGAAATTTTCTTTTCAAAATCCTCAAAATTAATTGAAAACCTTTCAAGATCAGCATTAACCATAACTTTTACACCATCAAAATTACTTATATAATTATCATACTCTCCAAAATAAGGAGCAATTACAATTACTTCATCTCCTGGATTAATTATTGATTTTAATGTAATATTTATGCCTCCTGCAGCACCTACAGTCATTATTATATTTCTTGCATCAAGATTTGTGTTATGCACCTTATTTGTATATTCGGCAACAGCTTGTCTTACATCTTCGAATCCTGCATTATTAGGATAACCATGCAGTTCCATTTCAGGCTCATTTTCAGCAAGCTCAACAATAGCTTCCTTTACACACTCAGGAGGAACAATTGATGGGTTGCCAAGAGAAAAGTCATATATATTCTCTTTGCCATACTTAG
>CAJKOJ010000032.1 GCA_905201505.1 uncultured Eubacteriales bacterium
CAACACCTGATAAGAATATCTTTTGGTCCTTTTCACCCGGAACATTCGTAAAGACACCATTTCCAATTCTTTCAGAATGACCCATTTTGCCCAAAACTCTGCCGTCAGGGCTTGTAATACCTTCAATTGCATAAACAGAGCCATTTGGATTATATTTAATATCATAAGTAGGTAAACCATGTTCATTTACATACTGTGTAGCAATCTGACCATTTTCAGCAAGTGTTTTTATAGTTGTCTCATCGGCAACAAATCTGCCCTCACCATGAGAAAATGCAACTCTGTGTACCTGACCTACTGCAGCATTCCACAACCAAGGTGACTTATCTGAAATAATCTTAGTATCAGCAAGGCATGATACGTGACGGCCGATTGTATTAAATGTAAGAGTAGGTGCATTTTCATCAAGATCTCTTATTTCACCATACGGAACAAGACCAAGTTTAATAAGAGCCTGGAAACCATTACATATACCCAACATAAGACCATCTCTGTTTTTAAGCAAGTTCATTGTAGCTTCCTTAACCTTAGGATTTCTGAAAACTGCTGCAATAAATTTACCGGAACCCTCAGGCTCATCACCTGCAGAGAAACCTCCTGGAATTACAATAATCTGACTGTTATTAATCATTTCAGCCATTTTATCTATACTCTGTTCAAGCCATTCCTTCTTTAAATTACTTATAACATGAGTATCTGCAACTGCACCAACCTTTTCAAATGCTCTCTTAGTATCATATTCACAGTTAGTGCCAGGGAATACAGGTATAAATACTCTAGGAGCAGCTATGCCCTTTCCTGTATGCTTCTTAACAGTAATTTCAAAAGGCTTTACAGTAATATCACTTTCGTCGAAGCTGCTGTAATATTTAGTTGGGAAAATCTTTTCAAGAGGTTTAAACCAAGTTTTCTTTGCTTCATCAATTGTAATTACTTCTCCATTTACCCTGAAACAATCCTCTTCAGTAGTGACGCCTAATACTTCATAATTATATCCTTTAAGCAACTCTGAAATATAGGTGTCATCTCCCGGAATTTCCAATACAAATGAGCCATAGCTATAGTTAAATAAATCATCAGTATTTATTTCAAAACCTATATCATTACCAAATGCCATTTTACTCACAGCCGCAGCAACACCGCCTACACCAATAGTTGACGCAGCAAGAACTTCCTTATTTTTTATAAGTTTACTCACGAGTTTAAAGTTCTTTATAAGTTCGTTAAAATCTGGCAAATCATTTTCATCATATCTTGTATTAAGTCTTACAATAGAACTTTCAATTGTCTTAAACTCAGGTGAAATAATAGTGTCAATATCTGACACATTAACAGCAAATGAAACTAAAGTTGGAGGTACATCCAGATCCTTAAACGTACCTGACATACTATCCTTACCGCCTATTGATGCTGTACCAAGCTTCATTTGTGCAACTAAAGCACCAAGCAAAGCACTGAAAGGCTTGCCCCATCTTACAGAATCATCTCCAAGTCTTTCAAAATACTCCTGGAAAGTAAGTCTGCATGATTCGTAATTTCCACCGCTTGCAACAATCTTAGCAACAGATTCTACTACAGCATATAATGCTCCGTGGAATGGGCTCCACTTAGCAACCTTAGGATTATAGCCATAACTCATAAGAGTTGCAGTTGTTGTATCACCATCAAGAACAGGCACTTTAGCTGCCATTGCTTCAACAGGTGTAAGCTGATTTTTTCCGCCAAAAGGCATAAGCACTGTACCTGCACCAATTGTGGAATCAAATCTCTCAGAGAGACCTTTTTGGCAAGCAACATTTAAATCAGAAAGTATTTCAAGCCACTTTTCTTTAACGCTGCCCTTTGTTTCAATTTTAGCAGGTTTTTCAGCTGGAGCACTTACTTTAACTGTTGTATACTGTGCAGCGCCATTTGTATCAAGAAAATCTCTTGAAATATTTACTATATCCCTGCCATTCCAGAACATCTTTAATCTTCTGTCATCTGTTACCTCTGCAACAACTGTTGCTTCAAGATTTTCTTCGTTTGCAAACTTTATAAATCTGTCGGCGTCAGCAGGGTCAACTACTACAGCCATTCTTTCCTGTGATTCAGAAATAGCAAGTTCAGTACCATCAAGACCTTCATACTTTTTAGGCACAAGATCAAGATTAATCTCAAGACCCTCAGCAAGTTCACCTATAGCAACAGATACACCGCCTGCACCAAAGTCATTACATCTCTTAATCATTCTGCTTACTTCAGAATTTCTGAATAATCTCTGTATTTTTCTCTCTGTAGGTGCATTACCCTTTTGTACTTCTGCACCGCAAGTAAGTATAGAATCCTCGTTATGTTCCTTAGATGAGCCTGTGGCACCGCCGCAGCCGTCTCTTCCTGTTCTGCCGCCTGTAAGAATTATTATATCACCCTTAGCAGGTCTTTCTCTTACTACATCACACTTCTTAGCTGCTGCAATTACAGCACCTATTTCCATTCTCTTTGCAACATAACCCTCATCATAAATTTCAGCTACCTGACCTGTTGCAAGACCAATCTGATTGCCGTATGAACTGTAACCATGTGCAGCTGAACGCACAATCTTTGACTGAGGAAGTTTACCTGGCAAAGTATCCTCTACAGCAACTGTAGGATCACCTGCACCTGTAACTCTCATTGCCTGATATACATAACTTCTGCCTGATAATGGATCTCTTATGCAGCCTCCTATACAAGTTGCAGCACCGCCAAATGGTTCGATTTCAGTTGGGTGGTTATGTGTTTCATTTTTAAACATTATAAGGTAATCTTCAGTTTTACCGTCAATATCAACAGGTACTACTATACTGCACGCATTGATTTCCTCTGATTCATCAAAATCAGCAAGTTTTCCCTGAGCCTTTAATGCTCTCATGCCCATTACTGCAATATCCATTAAACACTGAGGTTTTTCCTCTCTGCCCAATTCTTTCTTTAAGTCAAGATAGAGCTTGTAGGCATCCTCAATAACCTTCTTGTACTTACCATCCTCAAAGTCAACACTTGTAATATTAGTAGCAAAAGTGGTGTGTCTACAATGGTCAGACCAATAAGTATCAATTACTCTTATCTCTGTAATGCTCGGATCTCTTTTCTCATTTTCTTTGAAATACTTTTGGCAGAAAATAATATCAGCATTGCTCATTGCAAGACCCATTTCAGCCCTTAATTTTAAAAGCTCGTCTTCATTTTTATTTATAAATCCTGTAAGTATTTCAACACTGTCAGGAATATTTAAATTCATTTTAAGAGTTTCAGGCTTATCTTTAGACGCTTCTCTTGAATCTACAGGGTTAATACAGTAATGCTTTACTTTTTCAATTTCTTCTACAGACAGCTTACCCTTTAAAACAAATATTTTTGCACAGGCAATAAGAGCCTCATAATTACCTCCGATAATCTGTATACACTGCATAGCAGAATCAGCTCTCTGGTCATACTGTCCCGGAAGATATTCCATACCAAAATACACTTCATCGCCTGCTGTAGGAAAACTTTCACTGTAAATTGTGTCAACAGGAGGTTCTGAAAAAACAGTCTTTTCAGCAATTTTAAAGTTTTCCTCTTTCATTCCCTCAACATCATAACGAACAAGAATTCTTACATCCTCTAATGCAGAAATACCAAGGTTTTCTCTAATGTCTGCGAGAAGCTGCTTTGCTTCAATATCACAGCCCTTTTTCTTTTCTACATAAACTCTTTTAATAGCCATAATTTTTCCCTTTCTATCTATTATAAAAATTTATTATCTTTTGTCATTTTCAAGGAAGCCTTCAAGCCTCATTTTTTTATACTCAGCAAATTTACCTTCATCAAGAGCATTTCTTATTTCTTCCATCATATTATTGAAGAAATAAAGATTGTGCAAAACACAAAGCCTCATTGCAAGCATTTCCTTAGCTTTAAAAAGATGCCTTATATACGCCTTGCTGTATCGCCTACAGGCAGGACAATTACACTCATTGTCAATAGGTGTATCATCTAATTCATATTTAGCATTGAGCAAATTAAGTTTGCCTTTATTTGTATACACATTTGCATGTCTGCCGTTTCTTGCAGGCAGAACACAGTCAAAGAAATCAACACCTCTGTCAACAGCCTCTAATATATTTGCAGGTGTACCCACACCCATCAAATATGTTGGCTTATCTTTTGGCAGGTATGGAACAACATTTTCAATTGTTTCATACATAGCTTCGTGGCTTTCACCTACTGCAAGTCCTCCTATTGCATAACCTGGCAAATCAAATTCACTTATTCTCTTTGCATGATCAATTCTTATATCCTTAAATGTTCCTCCCTGATTAATTCCAAATAAAAGCTGATGTTTATTTATAGTTTCCTCAAGAGAGTTAAGCTCTTTCATTTTCACCATACATCTTTCAAGCCAGCGTGTTGTTCTTTCAACAGAATTCTTTATATAACTCCTGTCAGCTAATGACGGCGGACATTCATCAAATGCCATAGCAATTGTTGATGCAAGGTTAGACTGTATTGTCATACTTTCCTCAGGACCCATAAAAATTTTGTGTCCGTCAATATGAGAGTTAAAATATACACCCTCCTCTTTTATCTTTCTAAGCGTTGTCAGAGAAAACACCTGAAAACCGCCTGAATCCGTAAGTATAGGCTTGTCCCATACCATAAATTTATGCAGTCCTCCAAGTTTTTTTACAACCTTATCACCCGGTCTTAAATGCAGATGATAAGTATTTGATAACTCAACCTGACACTTTATTTCCTGCAAATCCTCTGTAGAAACAGCGCCTTTAATAGCTGCTGCCGTACCCACATTCATAAATACAGGAGTTTGTATTGTACCATGAACAGTTTCAAATTGTCCTCTTTTGGCACTGCCCTCTGTTTTTAATAACTTATACATAACAAACCTCTTTAATGTAATTTATTGCAGAATATATTGCAATAATTATTTTATCTTTAGTATACAACACTTTTATAAAATATTCAATTTATTTTTTAGTAAAAGTGCAAAATACGACTTTACTTTTTTAATTTATTTTATTTTGTTTGCAAAACAGAGAAAAAACAGTTATACTACTTATATGATAAATCTAATAAATTTATAAATTACTAAATTAATTATAAATACATTTATTGCATTACAGGAGAATAATATGGAAAATTTTAGAATTCAGGCTACAACTACATTTGGACTGGAGGCAGTTGTTAAAAGAGAAATAGAAAATTTAGGCTTTGGTGACATAAAGGTTTCTGACGGATATGTTGAATATACCTCTGACTACCGTGGTATAGTAAAATCAAATTTATGGCTTCGCTCAGCAGACAAGGTACTTCTCGTTCTTGGAAAATTTGAAGCCGTAACTTTTGAAGAGCTTTTTGATCAGACCTTTGAGCTTCCATGGGATGAACTTATTCCAAAAGATGCTAATTTTATAATAACAGGCAAATCTTTTAAGTCTACACTTTCAAGTGTACCTGCCTGCCAGTCAATTGTTGAAAAGGCTATAATTAAAAAATTACAGACCCGCTATGATATAAGTCGTTTTCCAAAAACGGGTGCAGAATATACAATACAGGCAGCTTTATTAAAAAATACAGTGACAATAACCCTTAACACATCCGGTCCCTCTCTTCACAAAAGAGGATACAGGCACGGACAAGTTATAGCACCTCTGAAGGAAACTATGGCAGCAGCTCTTATACAGCTTAGCTACTGGAAAAAGGACAGAATATTTTTAGATCCTTGCTGTGGCTCAGGTACTTTGCCAATTGAAGCTGCAATGATTGGCAGAAATATAGCACCAGGATTAAGCAGAAAATTTGCCTCAGAAAGCTGGGATTTTATACCAAAAGAATTGTGGCTGGAAGAGAGAAAATCAGCCTATTCTGTCATTGATTATGAAACAGAACTTAAAATATATGGCTCTGATATAAACGCTCATGCCATAGAAATAGCTAAACAAAATGCTGAAAATGCAGGTGTAGACGATTCAATTGTATTTAGACAAATCCCATTTAATAAATTAAAACTTCCCGGTGATTACGGAGTATGCGTATCAAACCCGCCTTATGCAGAAAGAATGGGTAATTTACAGGATGTTGAAAGACTTTACACAGATATGGGTAAACTCTTTAAAACAAATAAAACCTGGTCTGCTTACTTTATTACTTCTCACGAAGGATTTGAAAAGCTTTATGGCAAAAAGGCAGATAAAAAGAGAAAATTATTTAATGGCAACGTAAAAACCGACTTTTATCAATACTTCGGCGAAAGACCACCCAAGATTAATTAAACATACCAAAACAAAGACTTAAGAAAAATACATTCTTAAGTCTTTTTTTACAAATTTAGTATTAAATTATTTTTAGTACTTGACAATACATAGTAGTTGATGTATATTGAATTTATAAAAATTACTAAATTATATTGACACACAACCGCAAGTGTGTTACTATATATAGTACATTAATACAATAGTACAATAACACAATATAAGAAGTGAGGGAATGCTATGAAAAAGAAAAAAATTATAATTTTAGCTGTAGTTCTGTTATTTATTATTATTCTTATTATTTTAAAAATAAAATCAGGTAAGAAATCAGATGTTGTAACAGTAACAACAGAAGATGTACATACTCAGTCAATTGTCACTGAGGTCAGTGCAACGGGTTCAGTTGCTCTTGCAGATAGTAAACGCTTCTATTCCTCTTCTACTGCTGCAATTAAAGAAATTTATGTTAAAGAAGGTGACGTTGTAAAAAGCGGACAAACCCTTTTTACATATAATGAAAAAGCTCTTGATGATTTAAAAAACCAGCTTGAAACTGCAAAACTTGACGTAAAAAGCAATGAAGTAGCTCTTAAGTCCGTTGATGTAGTAGTTGAGCAAAGTGAACTTAAGGAATACAGCTCAAACATAAATCAATGTGATACTAATATTGAAGCTATAAACTATAAAATAGAACAGCTTGATATACAAATAAAACAGGCAGAAAATGACTTAGCAAAAGCAAAAGAAGATTTTAACAGCAATTCTCTTTTATATACCAACGGTGGTTTGTCACTTGACGATTTAAAAACATCCGAAAACGAGTATAATCAGAAGCTAAGTGACCTTGAACTTCTGAAAAGCCAGAAAAAAAGTGAACAGCTCTCCCTTAATACTGAAAAGGCAAACAAGGAAGTTGCTCAAGCAAAATATAACCAGCTGATTAATCAAAACAACACTTCAGAAACAAAAAATAAAAGAGATGCTCAAAAGATTGCTTTGCAGCAGTCACAGCTAAAAGTAAAACAGCTTCAAGCTGAAATAAATAAATTTAAAACCTATGAAACTGCACCTTATGATGGTATTATAATTAATATTCAGGATTCCTTTATGTCAGGTTCTGCAGTAAATGAAGGCACATATCTATTTGAAATAGCTGATGAAAACACTGTTATAAATCTTGATGTTCCTGAATACGATATGCAGTCAGTTGCATTAAACCAACCAGTTACTGTTACATGTGACGGTTTTGACGAAGAATTTACCGGAACAGTAACTAAAATTTACCCTACTGCTGAAAAAAAGACTATAAAAAACAGCGAGAAAAACGTTGTTACTGTTCAGGTAACATTGAATAAACATACAGATTTAAGTCTTGGCTTTAGTGTAGACGGCAAAATTATTACAAACACAAATGAAAATGCTGTAGTTATTCCTGTAAACGCTTATCTCACAGATAATACAGGCAACGACTATGTCTATACAGTTGATTCAAATAATTCTCTTGTAAAGAAGATAATTACTATAAAAAATTATGACAATATGTATATTGAAATTGAAGGTCTTGAAATAGGTGAAAAAGTAGTTACATCACCTGATGAAAACATTTTAAAAGAAGGTCTGACCGTATCTGTAACAGAAGGTGATATAAATGATTAATGCTGAAAGTGTGAGAAAGGTTTATAAAAATGGAAAAATTGAAGTAGAAGCCTTAAAAGGTGTAGACCTATTCGTTAATAAAGGTGAATTTGTATCAATTATGGGTGCTTCAGGTTCAGGAAAATCTACAATGATGAACATATTAGGCTGTCTTGATACAATGACTTCAGGCAAATATTTGTTAGACGGAGAAGATATTTCAAAAATAAGCGGCAACAAATTAGCCTATATCAGAAATAAAAAAATAGGATTTGTGTTTCAAAGTTTTAATTTACTGCCTAAACTTACAGCTATACAAAATGTTGAACTTCCTATGATATACGGCGGAGTTCCTCCCAAAGAAAGACATAAACGGGCCCTTTCCGCTATGGAAAAAGTCGGTCTCAGTGAAAGAATACACCACAAACCAAATGAAATGTCAGGTGGCCAGCGTCAGCGTGTTGCTATAGCAAGAAGCCTTGTAAATAATCCTGCAATAATATTGGCTGATGAACCTACAGGTAATCTTGATTCAAAATCAAGTATTGAAATTATTGAAATTTTTCAGAAACTTAATAATGACGGTGCAACTATTGTTATGGTCACCCACGAGCCTGATATTGCTGCCTATACAAAAAGAATTGTAATGTTTAAAGATGGCTTGATAATAAGTGATGAACCGGTACTAAATCCATTAACAGCAGAGGTGAATAAACTATGAATATAATTGAACAAATAACATCATCCTTTGCAAATGTATTCTCCAATAAAATGAGAACATTTCTTACAATGCTTGGTATTATAATAGGTATTTCATCTGTTATTATGATTACGTCCGTAGGTGTAGGTATAAAAACAATGATGGATACAGAGTTTAATAAGCTTGGTTCTAATCTCATAGTCATTTATTTAAAAACTTGGATGAATAATGTTAAGGATAAAGACTATCTGACAGATGAAGATATAGAACTTATAAAAAATCATCCTAACATAGAATATGTTGCTCCTTATATATCCTCAAATGCAGAGGTTGAATTGAGAAATAAGAGTAAACTTTATTGCAGAGTTACAGGTACTACTGAGGACTATAAAAAGCAAGGCAATATGGAACTTGCACACGGAAGATTTTTAAATGAAAAAGACAATATCGGAGGAACGAGAGCCGCTGTTATTGATGAATGGATGGCAAAGGCTATGTTTGGTTATTCAAATGTTGTAGGTAAAACCTTTAAAGCAGAGTTTGGAGATTACGATGATATACTTACAATTGTAGGAGTATTAAAAAGTGATGAAGATGATATGGGCTTTGTTTCAACTCATAGCCAAGGTGAAATATTTATGCCTATTAAAAAGGTATATGATTACAAAGATGCTGATGATAAAGATATAGTAGACAGTATCTATGCAGGAGTTAAGGATACAAAAAAACTTACACAAACTAACAAAGAAATAGTAAGGCTTCTTGAAACCAGTCACAATAACAGCGAATACTACGCAATTGAATCCTATATGGATCAGGTAAAAACAATTACCAAAGCAATTGACGGTATAACAGCCTTTATAGGTTTTGTCGCCGCTATATCGCTTTTGGTTGGCGGTGTCGGTGTTATGAATATAATGCTTGTTACTGTTACAGAAAGAACAAGAGAAATAGGTATAAGAAAATCCCTTGGTGCCACTAACAGCAATATCAGAACACAGTTTCTCATTGAAGCTATTATTCTTTCTCTGACCGGTGGTATAATCGGTGTAATATTGGGATATTTGGGAAGTTTGGGCGTAGGAGCTGTTGTTTCCTCTCTTGCAGGCTTTAGCTTTACACCTGTTCTCTCCCCTTCTATTATACTTTTGGTAGTTATTATATCAAGTTCCATAGGTATAATTTTTGGAGTGTATCCTGCAGGCAAAGCAGCAAAACTTGACCCTATAGAAGCATTAAGGTATGAGTAAAAATATTATTACTATTAAATTTTCACTAATACAGTTAAATTCACCAAAAATGTATTTATAATATTTTATAATTACTAAATAAAAATACCATTGAAAACTTAACATTTTCAATGGTATTTTTTAATCGCTGTTTATTTACTAATACAACAAACTGTATTATCTTAATTTCTCGAGCACTTTTGGAGTCTCAAAATCAGCACTTCAGTACTTATGGAAATTTTAAGTTTTCCATACCCTATTCACACTCAAATTTATTACTTTAACAGTCAATGGTTTTAAGTACTTTAGATACGCTTTTTGTACACATATTCCACCTAATTTAATGTATATTTATTTATACGAATTTTTGTAGCCAATTTGCAGCCATTTGCATAACTCCAAAATCACCTCATTTCATTATTCATTGAAAGCTATTGCAGGTGGTTTTGTGTTTGTTTAATATCGCTTTAGGGGTATATAGTAAACATTTAGAACATTTCAACCCCTTATTTTATGTGGCTTTCAAGGCTCGAAATCAGCAAAGCAAGGTGTTTATATTACCACCCTTGAAAATAGGAATTTAATTGTCCACTATATTGAGTTCTACTAACCTATATCTAAGTGCCTCTTTTGAAACCTTAAAGAAATCTTTCAAAAAATTAACCAGTTCATCATTATTATAATTTCTATTTTCCTTTTCAAAATCTTTAGTCTTTTGCATTATCAAATTTTTCGGCATTAAAAGACAACTTGCAAAGTAGTCCGCTTCTTTTTCTGCTTCGGGACGTTCATTGTTACTTGCATCTAAAGCGAATTTATCGCAGATTATAGCACCATCCGTTAAAGGATGACCCAAATAATGGTGCCCTAATTCATGGGCTATAGTAAAATTCTTTCTTGGCTCATACATATTGCTGTTCACAAAAATTATTTTCATATCATTTAGTTCAATATATATGCCGCAAAATTCAGAATCGTTTTCATTCCTTTCCTCAAACACTATATTTCGTTTTTTCATTATATCGCCGATTAATTCAATCGGCGGTTTTCGCAAAACATTAAAATCAAGGATTCCATCAACAAGATTTTGTATGCTGTTTCTTCTTTTCCAGTTCATTATTTTTCTCCATTAGCTATTTCGATAGCACGCTTTTGCAAGCTTTCCAAAGTTGATTGTTTGATAGTTCCTCTTGCTGCCATAGCAAAACGCAATTCTGCTTTTTGTTCCGACTGAATAGAAATAACTTGACACTTTTGCTTTGCCTGCTCTTCTTTAATTTGCTTATCATCCGAAAATGCTTCTTGCAATACTGATTCCATAATCTGTGATGCATATTGCTGTGCAACATTAACTTCTTTTTCAAGCTCATCGCACAAAAGCATTAATTTATTGACTTTTTCAACAATTCGCTGTTGTTCTGCTAAAGGCGGTATTGGAACACAAATCTCTCTAATAGTTTCCATTGATAAACTCGGTTGTGCAGTTGCTTTATGATATTTGAATATTTCTTTTTGACCACTCGTTGATAATAAAAAGTATAAAATATATTCTTCTACACATCCATATAATTCAATTTTTGCAACATTAGGAGCCAAATGAAATCTTTGTTTTTCCTCAAAAATGGCGACATCACCAATGCCAGCCCCAATAAATGTCATTAATAAACATTTTTTGTCAAGTGCACACCTATTTAAAAGTTTAGATGTTTTCATATCAATGTAAAGTAAATTCGTTGTATCTATGCGATTTTTTCTTACATTTTGTGCTCTTATAACAGGTACTGCTCCATTGTCGGTCAAATTAAAATATTTTGTAAATTCAAACCCAGCTAATTTTGTTACAAATGAAATATCGTTAATCCTACACCATTCCCAATTACAAGGTATCTTAAAATGATTTTCTTCATCAGAAACAAGAGGAAAATCCTTTTGTTTTTTGATTTTTCTCTCTTTAACAAGTTTATTTTTTTCCTCTTTAATTTTTTTTAAAAGGACACTTGCGGGCTCATCATCAGGATTCTGCTCACATAATTTTCCTTCTACCGCTTGTTGTAATATTGATTGACGAAGTTTTTCTACATCGCCAATTACTGTTTCAGCAACGATTAATTCTAATCTTGATTCTATCTTCTTAATCTTTGACAAAATGGATAATTGCTTTTCTAAAGAAATATTAGGAAAATCAATTTTTTCTAAATCAGAATATCTTAAAGTAGCTCTAACACCACCTCTATCTCCATACCATTTTATCAAATTAATACCAATAGAACTTTTTAAATAATACAGCAAAAATTCACTATCAATATGCTCATCAGTTTCGAATACTACATAAGCAGGACTAACAATCCCGAAAGTTTCTTTTGGTGTTAAGCCTATTGAACCTACATTTATTCTATATGGATTATACGCAAATTGATGTTCGTTTAAAACTATGTAATTACCCAAATTTTCACTGACTTTATTGTTTGTTATACTTACTCCTCCTGTATTAGTAACTCCATATACAGTTAAATTAGCTTGATTTAGTTCTGTATCCTTAACTTTTAATCTAATTTGTTTTATATGTTCGCCTAACTTGATTGAAGGAAATGATAAAGTCTTCATTTTATTATCTCCTCAATTTCTGCCAAGATTTTAATACTATTGCTCAAGTGCTGTGAAATTTTGTTTATAATAGTGGTTGGTTCTAAAAGTTCATTTTCCAATGCTGTGGCTGGATTTTTAAAATCCAAATTATAGTTTCTTTCTTTGATTTCGTCAATAGAAACTTTCCACGCACAATCGGTTTCAGTTCTGTTGTTCCACCATTTTTTTTCAGCATTAAATTCGTCATGCTTTATAGGTTTTGTTTTGGTATAATTTTTATATCCTTCCGGAAGTTGATGTTCATAAAACCATACTTCTCTTGTTTTACCTCGTTCCAAAAAAAGCAGGTTTGTGTTTATCGGTGTATAAGGTGCAAAAACACCCTTCGGTAATCTGACAATCGTATGCAGATTAAATTCATTTAAAAGTTTTTCCTTGATTTTTATTTTTGTGCCCTCTCCAAATAAGAAACCATCAGGTAGGACGATGGCAGCTCTACCTGTTTGATTGAGCTTATACATTAGTAAAATCAAAAACAAATCTGCTGTTTCTTTTGTTTTTAGTGCTTTAGGAAAATTATCTTGTATCCCATCTTCTTCAATCCCCCCAAATGGAGGATTAGTCAAAATAATATCCACTTTATCTTTTACTTTTATATCCTTTACCGGATAGCCCAAAGAATTGTCATGCATAATTTGCGGATTATCTATATTATGTAAAATCATATTTGTAGTACATAACATATGCGGCAAAGGCTTTTTTTCAACACCCAAAATTGATTGTTGCAATGTTTTTTCATCATCAATATTTTTAACTTGCTTTCTCAAATGCTCCAATGCACAAACCAAAAATCCGCCTGTACCACAGGCAAAATCCAAAACCTTTTCTCCCAATTTTGGATTTACAATATCAACCATAAACTGTGTAACTGCTCTTGGCGTATAATATTCGCCTGAGTTGCCTGCACTTTGCAAATCTTTTAATATACTTTCGTAAATGTCATTAAACAAATGTCTGTCGGATGTTTTATCAAAATCAATCTCGTTTAATTTATTTATTACGCTTCGCATAAGCGTACCGGACTTCATATAATTATAACTATCCTCAAACAATGACTTTACAAGCCATTCCCTTGAATCGCTTTTTTCAGTCAGTTGCCGATCTTTAAAAGTTTTAAATAGTTTATTATTTACAAAATCAAGCAGTTCTTCGCCCGTTATGCCTTCATCATTAGCCGCCCAATCAGACCATCTCAAGCCATCAGGAATGATATATTTATAATTATCTGAAAGAAGTTCCCATTCTTTTTCTTTTGAATCAAATATTTTTAAAAATAACATCCATACAAGTTGAGATATTCTTTGTGCGTCACCATCAACACCTGCGTCTTGACGCATTATATCTTGTACGGATTTTATTGTAGCTGATATACTCATCTTTCTATCTCCTTATGCTACATACAGTTCTCTTTCTAATTCTGTAATAGCTTCCATAAATTTATCTTTATTGCCGAAACTTTTAATTATTTCAACCAAAGTCCCAAAGCGAGCCATATCAGGAACTTTTAATATCTCAATGCTTTCGATATTTTCAAGTCCCTCATTGGCATATTTATCAAGTAATGCTTCCAATACTTGTCTTGCAACATCATTGTATTTTCCAAAATAGTTTCTTTTTTTAACATTGTTTGCGCGTTCTTTTCGTGTAAGAGAAGGCATATCAAAAGCAATGTGACAAATTAAGTCAAACGGGTCTAAATCTTTTGAAACCTCTTCTTGCAATTCATCAAAGAAAATACCTTTTTCTTCAAGCTCTCTAATGATTGCTGTTTTCTTATCTGTACTATTCCATTTTTGTAAAAACTCGTCTAATGTTGCATATTCCTTGCGAATATTTTTCTTGGTATAGTCCACCAGACTTTCGGTTATTAATTTACCGTTAGCATCTAAATACTGAACTCTTTCGTTTATGATAGATACAGGCACATCATCAACAAAATACTTTATTTGTTTTGGTTTGCTATTATCATCTGGATCAAATGTAATATCTGGCGGTGTATCATTTACATTATCCTCATTTCCCGTAATTTCTGTATCCATTTCATCCTCATTCGGGATGTCCTCGGTGTCTTCTATAGGAATTTCTCCGTCAGTTTCTTTGATTTTTACAGGCTCTCCATCAAAATCTTTGTCTGCAAATAATTTCGTTACATTTCTAAAGTCAATTATAGTAAAATATAGTTTATCGTGTTCTTCATTGATTCTTGTACCACGCCCAATTATTTGCTTGAACTCTGTCATACTGTTAATATTGCTATCCAAAACTATGAATTTGCAAGTATCAACATCAACTCCTGTTGTCAATAGTTTGCTTGTTGTTACTAAAACAGGATATGTTTCTTCAGGATCCATAAAATTGTCAAGTTCTGCAACACCTTCACTGTCGCTTGTCATCTGCATAACATATTTATAATTTTGATTAACTAAATCAGTATTTTCATTTCTTAAAGCCTGTGCCATGCGCTGTGCATGATTTTGGTCAACACAGAAGAAAATTGTTTTTGCGAAACGAGAGTTGTTTTTCTTCAAAAACTCCGTTACCCGTTTTGCTATAAGTTCAGTTCTTTGTTCTAAAACTAAATTTCTGTCATAGTCTTTAATGTTGTACTCTCTATCTTCAATTTCATATCCATATTTATCTGTTTTTCCTTTTGTTGGTCGATAACCTTCTAAATCTTTGTCAATTCCAACTCTGACAACTTTATATGGAGCAAGAAAACCATCATTAATACCTTGCTTGAGTGAGTATGTATATATAGGCTCACCAAAATATTCAATATTAGACGTATCTTTTG
The DNA here is from genome assembly GCA_905201505.1 of uncultured Eubacteriales bacterium. Lineage (GTDB taxonomy): Bacteria > Bacillota > Clostridia > Lachnospirales > CAG-274 > Gallispira. Next base: position 15,277 of record CAJKOJ010000032.1, read on the forward strand.
TTTCTTTTGGTGTGGCTGTCATACCTATTTGTGTGGCACTTTTAAAATACTCCAAAATTTTACGCCATGCCGAATTATCTTTTGCACTTCCTCTATGACACTCATCTACAACAATAAGGTCAAAAAAATCAGGAGAAAATTCTTTGTATGTATCAGCAAATCCTTCTTTGCCTGTAACCCCCTGATAAATAGCAAAATACATCTCATATGCTTTGTTAGCATCTCTGTTTTTGATTTTTATCATTTTCCTGTTATTAGAATCAGCATTAAAGAATTTAAAGTCTTTCCGCATAGGATCATCAACAAGAATATTTCGATCTGCTAAAAACAATATTCTTTTCTTGCTTCTTGCTTTCCATAATCTATATATGATTTGGAAAGCTGTATATGTTTTTCCTGTTCCTGTGGACATAACAAGCAATATGCGATTTTGCCCATTTGCAATGGCTTCGATTGTTCTATTTACAGCATTACACTGATAATAACGAGGTTTTCTATTATTGTTTGGATTAAAATAATACTCTTGTGATACTATTTTATCAGCTTCATCATCAATATTTTTAAACAGTTTGTATTTATGCCATAATTCGTCAGGTGAAGGGAATTTATCAAGCGAGAGTTCAGTTTGTATGTTGCCTTCTTGAACAGTTTTATCATAAAACATAAATCCATCACCATTTGAGGTGAAAACAAATGGGATGTCTAAAATTTCTGCATATTCAAGAGCCTGTTCCATTCCATCACCAAGACTATGTTTGTTATCTTTTGCTTCCACGATGGCAATAGGAATATTTGGTTTCCAATATAGAATATAGTCCGCTCGTTTCTTTTCTCCACGTTTTACAGTTTTTCTGCGAACAATTATTTTGCCATTTGTAAATGAAACTTCTTCTCTTATCTGTAAATCGCTATCCCAACCTGCCGAAATAATCGCAGGTGTTATATATTTGGTTCTTATATCCTGTTCAGTCATATCCTTTTTATTCACTATGCCACCTCCTAAACTATTCATTCTTATTTATTTCTAAATCCAATATACTTTCCGCTTTTTATTCTTGCATCAGCCAGCTTTTTTGCATTTGGAGGCAGCATCCAAATTCCAGATATTTTAACTGCACCTTTTATGCGACTATCAGCACACAATTTATAAACACGTCTAGTGGAAACTCCCCATAATTCACCTGCTTGTTGTACAGTCATAAAATTCATTTGGATATACCTAACCCAATTGTAATAATACAATTTAAATTATATACGGATATGCGAACTATGTCAATCCTTTCACAGAAAGTTTGTCAATATCCAACAATAAGAATTTGTTGTTTCCTTTTCACAACTGAACAAACGAATAAAATCCTTGCTAAATCAGCCTTTAAATCATTTAAAAACTGAGCGAAAGGATTTTATATATTCACATCCTCAAAAATATCATTCTATTGCAGTACATATTTTTATTTCATCATATCTAACCTACTTTTATGTTTCGTTTTATTTATGGATTTCAGTAATTCCTGTACCTTATCAATACAATCAATACAGAGAAAAACTTTTATCTTTTTGAAATATCTGACCTCAACACTCATTTTGCTGTTAGCCATTCTCAAATCCTAATTTTCAGATTTTAATTTTCCTTTTCTCGACAAAGCTCTGTCATTTTCTTCACTACCTGTTCTGCTTCTTTTTCAACTTGAAAACATCTTTTAGCAAGAGTTTTAATAATGCTTATCAGCTTTTTATAAGCGGCTCAATATAATTATTTTATGTGTTTTTACTGACATTAAGGGTAGAGGCTCCTGAATTTTATAATCTCAGATTGTAATCTTTGCTGCTGTTGTCATTGCATATTTTCCGCACTTTTATATGTAGATATTTTTTGTTCAATATCCGCCTTTTGAGCTTGCAATTTCTCAACCTCTTCAATCAATTTATCCCTTTTAAATTCGCTGACGGATTTATGATTTTCATGCTTGCCTTTCTGCCCCCACTCAATACCGTATTCAAGCATAACCTCCGCCAGCTTTTCTTTTTCAGACTTTACCCATTGTTTCTATTCTGCATCGGAGCGACTACTTCCAACAAAGTCTTGTACATCCAATGTTTTTTTGAGCGAAACTCTAGGTTTAAGCCCTCGTTTACTACCTGTTGTAAACGAAACAAAATCAATGTGCAAATGCGGTGTAACTTCGTCCATATACAGGTGTACCAAAATACACGCAGATTGGGATTTCTCTCTTGAATACTTTCATATATTTATACAGGACAGCTCTTGCAAGCTTTCCGTTTTTACTCTAGGCATTCATATCGTCGCAATTTCCGACTTGTAAAATAATTTCGTGGAATAATTTTCCTGCTTGCCTGTTCTGATTTTTTCATAGTAATTATCAATTTTCCTATCATTCCGGATTTACTTTTCATTATAAGTTTTACCGCTTTACCAAATAAATTCTCATAGACATTTTTAAAGCTTTCGTTGCAGTACACAATGTTATTATCTGACCGTTTTTATCAACATTCTGTGCTGTAAATTTTATGCTGCTGTAATTGACAGAGCCTTTTCCGACCATTACAATGATTGTTCTTTTTAATAAAATTTCACTTCGATTTTTCCTAAACGGGTACACAATAACTTTTTTTTATTTGTCAATAGTAACGCAAAAGCACTTTTGTCAGCAAGCCAATAAAAATACCGTCAGTATACGGCATTTTTGTTCTTACAGAGGGCTTATCCGGCTTCCGCCAAATGTGTTTACCTGCGGTTTCACACAATGCAAACGGCTGATATTTTATCCGTAATATCAACCTGTTTGCAAAGGTAAAGAACTCACAAATTTTCATCAAATTATTGTGTTCTCTTTTTATTTGCTCCGCGAATTCAAATGCCGTAATGCTGACAATACAGCAATTCTATATGCGTATCATATCATTTATTGAAGCTGTTACAGACAAGCCTTTTTTTATGCAATCTTTATAACGTTTAATTTCACAGCTATATGTGAGGGCAAACTACAAACGCTTACGCCATCTAATATTGACTTTGATAAAAAAATCTACGGACATCTGTACCCAAACAAACAAATCAAAGTCACCAATTAATTTGACATACTAATGGCTGCATAAAACACGGCTGATGTAGCCAATTTGTAGCCACAAAAAAGAGAAAATCCCGAGAAATGCCGTAAAACGGCACTTTTCGGGATTGAAAAGCACAATATTTGTTATTCCCACTCTATTGTTGAAGGTGGCTTAGAAGTAATATCATACACTATTCTATTAATAGAATTAACTTCATTTACAATTCTGCTGCTTATTTTATCGAGCACATCATAAGGAATTCTTGCAAAATCGGCAGTCATAAAATCAGATGTTGTAACACCTCTTAATGCAAGAGTATAATCGTATGTTCTGAAATCACCCATTACACCAACACTTCTCATTGATGTAAGCACAGCAAAATACTGATTAATATCTCTATCAAGACCTGCATTTGCAATTTCCTCTCTGAAAATAGCGTCTGCATCCTGCAAAATCTTTACCTTTTCCTCAGTGATTTCGCCAATAATTCTTATAGCAAGACCAGGACCTGGGAAAGGCTGTCTCCAAACAAGGTAATCAGCTAAACCAAGCTCCATACCAAGCTTTCTTACTTCATCTTTAAATAAAAGCCTTAAAGGTTCAACAATATCCTTAAAATCAACATAATCAGGCAAACCTCCTACATTATGATGACTTTTTATAACAGCAGCATCACCTGAGCCTGATTCAATTACATCAGGATATATTGTTCCCTGAGCAAGAAAATCAACTTTGCCTATTTTCTTAGCCTCATCTTCAAATACTCTTATAAATTCTTCACCAATAATTTTTCTCTTTGTTTCAGGGTCAGAAACTCCTGCAAGCTTTCCTAAAAATCTTTCACCTGCATTAACTCTTATAAAGTTTACATCCCAGTCAGCAAAAGCTGCTTCAACTTCGTCTCCCTCGTTTTTTCTCATAAGTCCGTGGTCAACGAATATACAAGTGAGCTGTTTACCAACAGCCTTAGATAACAATGCTGCAAGCACAGAGCTGTCAACACCGCCTGACAATGCAAGTAAAACCTTACCATCACCTACAGTTTCCCTAACCTGCTTAATTGCAGTCTGAGCATAATTACTCATACTCCAATCACCGCTGCATTTGCATATTTCATAAAGGAAGTTTCTTAACATTTCACTTCCGTTTTCTGTATGCATAACCTCTGGGTGATACTGAATACCATAAAGACCTTTTTCAGCATTTTCCATAGCAGCAACAGGACAATCAGAAGTTTGTGCAATTGACTTAAATCCATCAGGAAGTTCACTTATATAGTCAGTGTGGCTCATCCACGTATTGCCCTTATCAGAAAGTCCCTTAAACAACAAGCTTTTTGTATCAAACTTAGTTTCAGTCTTTCCATACTCACTTACAGAAGCAGAAGAAACCTTGCCTCCTGCCAAATGTGCCATTAACTGACAGCCATAGCAAATACCGAGTACAGGAACCCCAAGTTCAAATATCTCCTTGCTTATTGACGGTGAATCCTCAAGATAAACACTGTTTGGTCCGCCTGTAAATATAATACCCTTAGGATTCATAGCCTTTATTTCTTCAATAGAAGTCTTATATGACTTAACCTCACAGTAAACATTGCATTCACGGACTCTTCTGGCAATAAGTTGGTTATACTGACCGCCAAAGTCCAATACAACAATTAATTCATGCATTAATTTGTTCCTCCATTATTTATTTTCTTTATATACAATCGCCTAGGGGTAAGCTCTCTTCTCATATCCAAGAGAATGTCCTCACGGGGTTCAAAAATGAACTTTTTTCTCTTACCCTTGTAGGTTGTTACAAAAACATAAGTATTTCCGAGCACTTCGCCGCTGCTGAAATCAGAAACAGGCAGCTTATCATACAATGCCAAATGCTCTTTATCATCAATATGTGCCATTATTTCAAACTCAGAAACCATACCTGAAAATACATTCTTTCGCTTTTCCCTGTTCATTATAACATCAATGTCCAGTGCACCGTTAGTATAGGCATATTCGTATTCTCTGTTAAGTTCCTTTATTTTTTTTACAGCAATATAAATATCAATTCCAACAATAAGTATAATTAGAAAAGTAAAAGCATATCCCATTGTATCCTTGCCCTCGCTGTAAGCAGCTGAAGCACTGTCCATACAAATCTGCCAAAAGAAAACTGCAACTGCAACTGCAATTCCTATGATATACAGTCTTTTACTTCTCTCCCTTTGCCCAAACTCCCTTTTCACAAGCTGTTCCTTGTATACATCACTTCTCATAGGCTATACCTCTTCTTCATTTTTTTCGCTAAAGAAGCTGAATCTGTTTACAATTCCCGGCACCATATCTATAAGCTTATTAACACTGTTGCTGTCTTTTACATTAATAAGCTGAACGCTGCCGTTAGCAATTATCATAACTGCACTTGGTGTAATTTTAGCACCCATACCGCCTGCACCTGATGATTTTCCGTTTTTATCAGCTCTTGAATCAGATGATCCCAAGCCCATACCAAAGGATACATCAACCAGCGGCACAATAATTATACCATTCATTTCAATTGGTTCACCCACAACGGTTTTGCTGGAAACAAAATTATCCAGCCTGCTGAATATAGTTTCTAAATTTTCGTTAAAGCTGCCCATCTAATTCACCCTTCCAATAATCCTTTACAACAGGCCATACAGGCTTTGTAAATATATATTTAACAATAGGAAATAAAATAAACCACAAATTAGTTCTACCTTTAATATTAAAATCCCCGGACAACTCCTTTTCATCAAAATTACCGGCAACATTAATACTTAAAGGCAAAAAAGTTTCAACCATAGCTATTGCACCCAGAGCCTCACCGGTTTGTGAAGGCTCATCAAATCCTATTATGCCGTTGACCTCAAACCGTTTAAATCCAAGATTTTTAATAAGCTTAATTATAAGTTTAATTGTAGCATTAATAAGATTGCTTATACAATACCTGTCATTAAATTTCTGCACAAATTTTATTTTATTTCTTATATT